>CAXPUI010000423.1:0-6960 GCA_964220205.1 Candidatus Allofontibacter communis
ATCTCGAAAGCATGAACCCGGACGCAACCTCCCGGCCGAGTGGCGGTTTGATTTCCGCTTATGAACAACCTGCCGGTCGCGGCATCCGGGTAGACGGTTATGGTTACACAGGTTACGTCACCAGCCCGCACTACGATTCCCTGCTCGCTAAATTGATCGTTAGGGCGGACGATCGGGAAAGCCTGCGTAGAAAGGCATTGCGAGCGTTGTCGGAGTTTCGTATCGAGGGAGTGCGGAGTAATGTGGATTTCCTCATGAGGCTCCTGCACACCTGCGATCTGTCAGGACACATCATTCACACGAATTACGTTGAAGAGGAAATTACTGATCTGTTGTCGGGCGGTGATACTCGAATGCGTTTCGTTTCGCCGGAGCTGGAGATTGCGAAAGCCGGTGTAGATGTTGACCCCGATGATCCGCTTGCCGTCCTGAATGTGCCGCGCGCCAAACCTGTGATCAAGACGCAGGCACCCGTTCTTCACGGGCCCGAGGGTTCACTGCCAGTGCCTGCACCCATGCAGGGGCTGGTCGTTGACATCAGCGTTGCCATTGGCGATACGGTGCGGAAAGGACAACCTGTTGCTGTGCTCGAAGCACTGAAAATGGAACACGTGATTCCCGCTGGTGAGGCGGGTGTTATTCGGGAGATAACGGTCAACAGGGGTGACACGATTTTCGAGGATACACCCCTGGTTTTCATCGAGCCGATGGATGTTGATGGTGAATATGCGCCTGACGAAGTCGTGGATTATGACGAGATTCGTCCGGACCTCGCAGAGATCCAACATTTCCTGGCACTGACTAAAGATCAGTCTCGGCCCGACGCCGTGGCCAAACGGCGGGGGACTAATCAGCGAACGGCTCGTGAAAATATCGAGGATCTCTGTGATGAGGGGTCGTTCGTTGAATACGGCCCGCTGGTGACGGCAACCCGCTTTCGCAAGGACAGTCTTGAAGATATAGAGGCTCGGGTAACCCGCACCGCATCTGATGCGATGGTAATGGGGGTTGGTCGTGTTAACAGCGACCTTGTTGGCGAAGAAAACGCTCGCTGCGTTGCCATGTCCTATGACTACACAGTGCTGGCTGGGACGCAGGGACAGAAAAACCACCAGAAACAGGATCGAATGTTCGGCGTAGCCGAGCGTTACCGGCTACCGATTGTTCTCTACACGGAAGGTGGTGGTGGCCGCACATATAATGGCCCGAATGCCGGGTCAACACCGATTGCAACCTCGGTGGGAGGCTTGAATACGAGGACCTGGAGAGAGTTGGGCAAGTGCTCCGGACTGGTACCCATTGTCGGCGTCAATTCCGGCTACTGTTTCGCTGGCAATGTGGTTTTGCTTGGCGCCTGTGACGTGGTCATCGCGACCCAGGACTCAAGTATGGGGATCGGTGGTCCGGCCATGATTGAAGGTGGGGGGCTTGGCGCCTATGCCCCTGACGAAGTGGGCCCGGTCAGTATTCAGGAGCCGAACGGTGTCATCGATATCCTGGTTGAGGATGAAGCGGCCGCGACTGCTGCTGCCCGTCATTACCTGTCGTTCTTCCAGGGGAGGGTCGGCAGCTGGTCAGCCCATGATCAGCGCAAGTTGCGGCATATTGTTCCTGAAAACCGCAGGGCGGTTTACAACATCAGGGAGGTGATTGAAACCATCGCTGACCAGGACTCGATGCTGGAACTGCGACCGAATTTCGGCCTTGCCATGGTCACGGCATTTATCCGGGTCGAAGGCAGACCCGTCGGGGTCATCGCCAATAACTCCAACTCACCGACAGGCGGCGCCATTGATTCGCCTGCGGCTGATAAAGCCTCACGTTTCATGCAGCTCTGCGATGCTTTTGACATTCCGATTCTCTCGTTAATCGACTGCCCGGGAAACATGGTCGGCCCTGAGGCTGAAAAAGAAGCGTTGATCCGGCACTGCGGCAGAATGTATGTGGCCGGTGCTAACCTGACCGTCCCCTTCTTCGTTGTGGTTTTGCGAAAGGCTTACGGCCTGGGTGCACTGGCCATGGCGACCGGCAGTTTCGACGAAACCTTTTTCGCCATTTCCTGGCCGACAGGAGAGTTCGCTGGCATGGGGCTGGAAGGGCAGATCAAGCTGGGCCGACGGAATGAGCTGGCGGCCATCGAAAACATTAAGGAACGCAAGGCGCGATATGAGCAGCTTGTTGACGAGGCATATGCCTGGTCACGCGCCTTGAATGCCGGCACGGTATTTGAGGTTGATGATGTTATCGACCCTGCTGAGACCAGAAAATGGGTTGTTATGGGGCTTAATTCCTGTCCTGCGCCGATGCCCAGGGACGGGAAAAAACACGCCTGGGTCGACACCTGGTAGCAGGCTGGTCGGTTTTTGTGGATCCTTAATCCCAGCTGAGGTGAACTTCGTCGGGCCCCCGGAAAAAGGGGTTGGGGGGGTAGCTGAGCGTGTCGAGGTTGTCCACGCGCAGACCTGGGAGGTCACTGATCAGCTTGCCCACGGCGATCTCCGTCTCTAGCCGCGCAAGTTGCGCGCCGAGGCAGAAATGGGCTCCACCACCGAAGGATTTAGAACGCACGTAGGCTCGCTCAACGTCCAATGTGTCGCCGTCAGTGTAGGTTGCCGGGTCATGGTTCGCTGACCCGAGCATGAGCACCACCATCTGTCCGGCAAGGATTGTCTCGCCATGCAGGGTGACATCCTCCTGGGCAACTCGCGGTAGTTGCTGCACGGAGGAATCGAATCGCAGGAACTCTTCGACCGCATCAGGCATAAGCTCAGGCCGCAGTCGCAGCAGCTCAAGCTGGTCCGGGTTCTGAAACAGGGCGACCGTAGCGTTGCATATCAGGTTAACAGTGGTTTCATGGCCCGCAATAAAGAGTAGTCTGACGTTGTGGAGAAGCTCCTCTTCACTTAGGGCATCGTCATGCTCCTTAGCGTGGAGCAGGTCCGATGTCAGATCATCGCCGGGACGCAGACGTTTTTCTGCCAGCAGCTGGGTCATGTAGAGGTCGAACTGTTCCGTCGCCTGATTGGCGGCGGCATCGTCTGCCACCAGCAGGTCGTTACCAAATCGGATAATGTCCTGCGATAACCCCGAGAATAAGTTCCGATCCTCATCCGGAATGCCGAGCATATCACTGATGATGGTGGCGGGAATCGGGTGCGCAAAGTCCTGCTTTAATTCCATCTTTTTGCGATATTTCTGTTGCTCGAGGAGATGCTCGACCAGGGCATTTACAACCGGTCGCATGGCTGCCATGCGCGTTGCATTGAATGCCTTGACCATAAGGCCCCGGATGCGTGTGTGGTCCGGTGGATCAAGATTCAGGATGCCCTGGTTAAACCGGTCTGCCTGATTCGTTGGCAGGAGTGCTGTACCTTCCGGTGGGTTTTTCATGAAGCGTTTGTCTTTCAGGATTGCTTCGACATCAGCGAATCGGGTGATCCGCCAGAATCCGAAAGCGTCGTCCCAGATAACGGGTTTTTCCCGCAGGGCCCGAAAGGACGGATAGGGGTTGACGAAAAACCGTTGCTGGTCTTCGGATAATACAGGAGGGTTCTGTGGCATGACTTGCTCCCGATCAATTAGCCTTACTTAACCTCAGGCCGGTGCTTGGTGCAAACAGTTTTGCTCAGGACTCTGGGTGCGCCCGAAGTAGGTATGAGTATATAAGCATAAAAATAAAAGCATAATAGAAGTATCGGAATAGAGATAAGCGCAAGGAACAGCGCCTTGTCAGTGGCCCGGTGCTGAGTTCACAATGACCTATTAAACTGGCTTGATTGAGTTCCCCGTAGCAATGAACTTCACGACCATCATGGCGGAGCAGGAAGATTGGTTGATGCTCCAGTCACGCGTCGAAGCAGAGACCCTGGATATCTACCTTGACCTGAAGTCCCCGCATGCGTACCTGGCGATACGTCCTAGTCTTGAAATCGCCCGGGATTTCAAAGTCAGCCTCAATTTTCTGCCGTACACCCTCAGCTACGAGAGCCTCGGGGTGACCAAGCGGATAGGCGCTGACAGGCAAAGAGAGCCGGCCTCTGCGGCTGCTGATCGCAAGGCACGCATGTATTACGCTGCGGCTCGAGAATACGCGGCCCTGCAATCCCTGCCGTTCAAAAGCCCGATGCGATTGTTGGACTCAGAGCTTGCCCACCGGATGTTTCTGTTCGCCAAAACTCAAGGGTTGGAAGTCCCCTTTGCCATGTGTGTCTATCTGCAGGGTTGGGGGTCTGGTTGGCGGGACTTTGAGCTGGAATCGTCGCGAGATCTGATTGCTGCATGCCATAAAGTCGGTGTTGACACGCGCGGCCTTGAAACTTTCCTGGATGAAGATGGCGATGCCCAGGCTCAGCTGGTGACGATCGGCGCCCAAGCCGAGTCAGAAGGCCTGGTTGGTGTGCCGCACTATGTCTTCCATGATAGAGACAAAGACCGCCGCGTAGGATTGTTCGGCCGGGAACATCTAGCGCTTATCCGACGAAAATACCTGGAATGGGGTTTGGCGCGGCATGATGAGGTAGCGGCTGATTTTCTACACACCTGGCCTGGTTAGACGCGACACCGCTTTACTCCTGATGCAGTCACCGGGTTGCATTTGATTCAGACACCGGACAAGCTAAGGTTCAATGTCCCTGTACCCGAAGAGTTTGCATGAAATTAGCTTATGAACCCATTCAGCAGTCATTCGGAGCAGAGCTTGCTCCTCACCTGCAGCTCTGTGAATTCAGTGATGAGGACATCGAGGCATTGCATCAACTGGGTGCTGAGCGCGGCGTAATTGTTGCCAGGAACCAGCTGATGAATCCAGCATCCCAGGCAGCTTTCGCCAGGCGCTTGGGCGAGACCTTTACAACGCCTGTGAATAACGCGGATGTTCCAGACGAACTCATTGTTATTCAGGCGAATGCCAGGTCCAAGCGGGTAGCAGGGCAGGGCTGGCACTCCGATGTGTCCAGCGAAGAAGAACCGCCGGGGTTCTCCATGCTGCGCATGGAAATTGTGCCGGACAGTGGCGGCGATACATTGTTCGCCGACATGCGTCAGGCTTATGAGCGTCTATCGGCAACCATGCAATCTTTCCTGTGTACGCTGGAAGCCAAGCATGGTCCTCGCGGGCATTATCTGTATCTCAGCGGGGCGAAAAAACTCGATGAGCTGCCTGCCGCCAACCATCCAGTTGTTAGACTACATCCGCGTACCGGTGACAGGGCGCTCTATGTCAATACCGGTTTCGTTGACCACATTATTGGCCTGTCGCCGCGTGAAAGTGAGACGCTGCTCGCGATGCTTTACGATCATGTTGCCTATTCCGTTGACATCCAGTGCCGTGTTCAGTGGGCTGAAAACACCGTTGTGCTCTGGGATAACCGGATTGTTCAACACCATGCGGCGTTCGATTACTTTCCCCAGAGCAGGAAAGGATATCGGGCGACTATTCGTGGGGAAAAAACCATACCCGCTTCAGCAGCGGTTTGACAGGAGAAAGGCCCATGGAATTTGGCGCACAGGTCGGCTGTTACCGAAATACCTGGGATAACATTGCGGATGTTACGGCACGTTTGGATGCCGGTTGCTGGTCCAGTATCTGGTTCGCGGACCACTATCTGCCACCGCCGGGGCGCAAGGAGGAAGAACATCTGACCGCGCATGAAGGCTTCACCGTTGCCGCAGCTGTAGCAGCAATGACAGAGACGCTGCGTATCGGTCATCTCGTTCTGGGTAATACCTACCGTAATCCTGCTCTGGCTGCAAAAATGGCGGCTACCGTTGACCACATCTCCAGGGGGCGGTTCACTTTTTCTATCGGGGCAGCCTGGTTCAAGCGTGAGCACGAAGCTTATGGATGGTCGTTCCCATCGATGCAGGAACGGCAGGATCGATTGGAGGAAGCCTGTCAGTTGGTGCGGATGTTGTTTCGTTCCCCGGACCCGGTCACTTTTGATGGTAACTACTATCAGTTGGATGATGCCCCTCTGTCCCCGGGTAGTTATGGTGAGCCGATCCCCATCATGGTCGGTGGTACCGGTCCGAAGAGGACGTTAAGAACACTTGCCCGGTACGGGGACATTTTTAACCTGGATGGCTGGGCCGGTGGGCCGATGACTCGCCAGTACCTGGATGAGAAATGGGACATTCTTTGTCAACACTGTGAGGCAGCAGGCCGCGATCCCGGGGAGATCCGCAAAACGATACTCATGCCCACTTTGCTCACCGATGACCGGCGTACTGCGGATGCGATGCTGAAAGCCCGTCGGTTGGGAGAAGGGAGCGCTGTCGGTAATCGAAACTACATTATTGACCGGGTCGGGGAAATCATAGAAGGCGGCGTGGATGAAATTATGTTCGGGGGTATTCCGACAGAGCATCCCGATGAGTTTGTTCGTTTTGAGGAAGAGGTGCTCAGCGCATTTCTTTAACCAATGACGACAGGTGTAAACCTGGCTCTCAAAGGCGCCTGGGGTCCCGTCGCATTAATCCGCTTGCTATCCCAGATAAATCACCTCGCGAACTTTGACTCCGGGCAGTTGTCCAAACTGCTTGTAAGGGATATAACGTCCCGTGTATTTGATAATTTTCATTCGCTCAACCTTGCGGCTGAACTGACAGTTAATCACCGCGAAGGCTTACCTCTTCCAGGCTGTTCCGTTAACTTGTCAGCCCTGATCAGTACAACACTATCATTACTAAGGATTATCCCATGTCTGATGACCTTGAGTTCATAACCCTTGACGCTGCAGCGGCAATGACCACGGGCACAAGAGTGACATTTGTGCCGGGCATTCCCGCGATGTTTTCGGCGGCCCTGCAGAATATCTGCTATGTGAAAGGCAGCCCGCTGATCCGGGTCCTGCATCCACGCATGGGGAGGGATGAAGCGACAGGCGAAGACCTGCAGGCCAGGCTCTACGAGCTCACTGCGCAGACCAGTCTGCCGACCATGATGCACGACGAGGAAAGGCC
>CAXPUI010000424.1:0-3878 GCA_964220205.1 Candidatus Allofontibacter communis
CCGTCCTGGATTCAGGTGACATTGAGTCCATGAATAGGCGATACATCCTGTCTCCGTGAGGGCGCCGTCGATGTGAGGTCTCGCTGAGGTCAAAATTTCTGGAACCTGGGCAACATTGGCAAACTGAATAGTACCGGCCACGATGACAGGCATGTCTGCCTTAACGGGTTCATCAGCGGTAAAAAAGTGTCCCCTGGCTTTTGGAGTGTCGTCGTACACAGGTTCCTGGTGCGCTACACGATACTTATAGATTGGCTCGGAAGGAGGAAGCATCTGGTAGCTCCCGAGCGATGCCAGCATATTGCGATACCAGTCCGTGTTGAGGTGAGTATCGAGTGTGTCCGAAGACTCCCATTCCTCATACACCCACACCCGGCCAGGCGTTAGATGATCCTCCGTCCATGAGTAGGCTTTGCAGCCTGTTTCACCGAGGGCACCCTCGATTAACGTCTGTACGGAAAGCAACATCTCGGCGATATTTTCAGAAGTGTCAAAGTCTACGTGGCCGGCTACGATAACAGTCAAGTGAGTCTCCAGAGTTAAACCAGGGGTGAGCATATAGAGGTCGAGGATAAGGTACAAATCCATGAGCCAGGTGGTTTACACTGCATCACCATCGGAGCGAGGGTTTTCATATGAAGTCTGTAGGTCACTTAATCAATGGTGCGATTTGTCATACCGGCGGTCGCCACCTGGATATAACCAATCCGTCCACGGGGCAGGTTGACGGGCAGGTATGCCTCGCTTCCGCGGCGGAAACCGCAGAGGCGATCGCTGCCGCCGAATCGGCTTTCCCTGCCTGGCGGGCAACACCCCCAGCTCGACGCGCGCAGATCATGTTTAAATTCAAAGCCCTGCTGGAGGCTCATACGGAAGAGCTGGCGGCGTTGATTGGCAGTGAGCACGGCAAGATCAGCCACGATGCGGCCGGAGAGGTTGGCAGGGGAATCGAAAACGTTGAATTTGCCTGTTTCGCACCGGAGCTTCTCAAAGGTGAATATACCCGGAACGTCGGGCCTGACATCGACTCCTGGAGTGAGTTCCAGCCGCTTGGCGTGATTGCGGGTATCACCCCGTTCAATTTCCCCGTCATGGTACCTCTGTGGATGTACCCGCTTGCCATTGCCTGCGGTAATACATTCGTTCTGAAGCCGTCGGAAAAGGACCCTTCTGCCGCTGTGCGGGTCGCCGAACTGGCCCAGGAAGCCGGTTTGCCGCCGGGGGTTCTTAACGTTGTCAACGGAGATAAGGAAGCAGTGGATGTTCTACTGAGTGACCCGCGTGTTCAGGCTGTAAGCTTCGTTGGTTCGACACCGGTCGCTGAAGCGGTCTATCGAACCGCTACAGATCATGGGAAACGCTGCCAGGCGCTCGGTGGTGCGAAGAATCATGCCATTGTCATGCCAGATGCCGATATTGAGAACACGGTACAGTCTCTCATGGGTGCGGCTTTTGGTTCGAGTGGCGAGCGTTGCATGGCGGTCTCTGTCGTCGTCGCAGTCGGTGACGAAACGGCGGATGCGTTAATTGCGGCTTTCCGCGCTGAAATGGCTAAGCTCAAAGTGGGTGGTTACAGCGAAGCCAGTAACGACTTTGGGCCGCTGATCACGGCAGAGCACCGCGATCGCGTTGTCAGTCTCATTAACAGCGCGGAGGAAGCCGGGGCAAGCATCGTTGTCGATGGTCGTCATCCCGAGGTGGCGGATGCCGATAGCGGGTTTTTTGTCGGTGGTACGCTCATCGATCATGTGCAATCCACAATGGCGTGTTACCAGCAGGAAATTTTTGGGCCGGTACTCAGCGTGGTTCGTGTTGCCAATCTCGATGAAGCTATGGCGCTGGTTGATGATCACGAATACGGTAACGGTTCCTGTCTCTTTACCCGCGACGGCGAAGCAGCCCGTTATTTCTCTGATCATGTGAAGGCAGGCATGGTGGGTATTAATGTGCCTCTGCCTGTACCGGTCTCCTATCACAGTTTTGGCGGCTGGAAACGCTCGCTCTTTGGCGACCTGTCTGCCTATGGTCCCGATGGAGTGCGCTTCTATACCCGTCGAAAAACGATAACCCAGCGCTGGCCGTCGGCGACATTGCGGGAACAATCAAACTTTTCTTTTCCCAGCAGTTAGCGATTCCTTGAAGCGTCGGGGGCGCTAGTTTCCATAAAGGACCAGGCCTGTATGCCGAGATGGTTGTCCCTGTCGTTGACATGTACAACACCACTGAGTGACCGGTCAGTGTTGCTTTCAGTGAGCTCAAGAGCAAGATTGATAGAGTGTTTACCTGTTTGTACAGCCTGCAAGGACTCGATGTTCAGGTCGCCATCGTAAAGCGCAAATTCATCAGAAGAGTCCGTTACTGAGAGATTGCCGATGCCGACATCAAAGTGCGGATAGTTCAGTAACTCGGCACAGGCTTGGTGATTGCCGGCATTAGACTGGTTAACAAAATCCTGGACCAGGTTAAGCCCACGGCTTGTCAGTTCCGTTGTATCTTCCGTCTCGCCAGCGTAATCGGCCCCGAAGCGAGACTGAATGCCCCAATGGTCTGCAACCAGGGTGATGATATAGACGATGGGTGTCGTCAGGATGACCTCCCCCTTATCGTCGTATCGGCTCCATTGTCCGGCCGCATGGATCTTGTCGGTTGAGGTCTGCAGGATGGTCCGGTAGTCCCATTCACTGTGGTCCCAGCCGGTCTCGATAGTCCTCTGAAAATCGACAGCGGCGATATAGCTATCAGCAGTTTCCGCGACTCTGACGGGTCCTGAGGCTGCGGGACGGACGTGAGGAAAATTGAGCGAGTCGGCCCAGCGGACAGGGTCTCTGCTGTTCCAGGTTTCGAGGAAGTAATCGACGGCCTTCAAACCGGTCTGTTCAAGTTCTTCAGGAAGTGGCATGAAATTTTTCTGTTGTTCTGGGACAGGTGGGAGAATGATGGCATAGCATTGCTGACTGGGCAGCTTAGCCGGATCTGATCAGAGACGCCAGGTGAAATCGTTGAGGTATCGAAGCTTGTGGGAAAGGGCGTTAGAATGATCAGAGTTAACGATACAGAAACCCACGATGGCTGACTGTTGCGACGGTAATCTTAATGTAGAGTCGCTCGCTGTTTCGCAGCGACGGGTGCTGATCTACGTGATGATGATCAATTGCATCACTTTTATCGGGATGGTGACAGCGTCCTGGCTGAGTCATTCGTCAGCGCTCCTCTCGGGGACTCTCGATAACCTGGGAGATGCGCTAACCTATGCATTGAGCCTGGCTGTTGTCTCTGCGAGTGCCCTTGCTAAAGCCAGGGTCGCATTGTTCAAGGGCATGCTGATCTTGCTGGCCGCCATGGTGGTGGCTGGGCAGATTATCTGGCGGCTGCAGAACCCGGAAACGCCGGTCGTCGAAACCATGTCAATCGCAGCAACCCTGAACCTGGTCGCCAACGGGCTCTGTCTCTGGTTGCTGTCTCGTCATAAAAATGATGATGTGAACATGCGATCGGTCTATGAGTGCTCGCGCAACGATGTGTATGAAGGCGTGGCGGTGATCGTGACGGCGGCCGCAGTCTGGTTGTCGGATTCGCCCTGGCCGGACTTGCTTGTAGCGATTTTGCTCCTGGTGATGTTTGCCCGCTCGGCTGTAAGGGTTATTCGTTCAGCCCTCGATGAATTGCGGCACGGGCAGCCTGAACGCGGGATGCATTCTGTCTGAGCATCTGCTTTTTTTGAATTTTCCTCCTCAACGATGACTTCTCCAACCTTAAGCCCTGGGCATAAAAGTGCCTGATGTTTCTGGGGAAGGTTATTGTGAGAAGTCTGGGTCGTCCTATAGTGGGGTTTGCTGGTTGTTTCTGGTTTGCTCTGGCCCTGATATTGATCGCTTGTG
>CAXPUI010000425.1:0-3279 GCA_964220205.1 Candidatus Allofontibacter communis
AAGTATGACGCTGACATTGAAAGACGCAAGGAAGCTGGTTTTGAAGAAGGCGGACACTTTCACAAAGCATCTGATCACAACAGTTTCCTGATTGTTTGGGTTACAGACGCCACCGCAGAGGATGCAAAAGCGACCGTATCGGCGATGTATTCTGACCCTAACCTCCTTGCCTTGATGAAGGAGGGTGGCGTGTATGTCGAGGATATTGAGTTCTGGGTATCTGAAGGCTGATTAGGGGCGGCCTTCTGGTGTGAGCCGGGTGTTGAAGGCTCTGTAACCCGCGTCGTCGGTAGTCTGTTCGTCAGTTATGCCTTTCTCTGCTGGTCCCCGATCCGGGACAAGAAGCGCAGGTATGGAGACAAAATGATAAAGCTATATCATCGTCCAGGGGCGCGGGGTGATCGTATTATCTGGCTATTGGAAGAATTAGAGGTCGACTACGAATTGGAAATTGTGGAGCGCGGAGTCGGAGCAAGTTCAGCATTTCGCAAGATGAATCCACTCGGTCGTGTCCCCGTCATGTTGCATGATGATTCTGCGGTATTCGATTCAGGCGCTATGCTGGAATATCTGCTGGAGCGTTTCGATACTGACAACCGGTTCTCCCCTTCAAGAGACAGTGCCGACTGGCGCGAGTACATCCAATGGATGCATGGGGCTGAGACTTTTATGGTGCCAGTCAGCCAATACGGCCAGCACACGTTCATTCGTCCCGAAGCAGATCGAGTGCCTGCTGTGGCGGCTGAAGCGAAGGCTAGTGTAGTGGAGAATCTTGTCTACCTGGATCAACTGTTAGCTGAACGACCCTACCTTGCAGGCGACCGTTTTTCTGCGGCGGACATTATGCTTGGCTGGGGATTGTTTCTGATGAAACGTATTGGATTGATTCAGGATGTCGAGAATGTCGAGAATTATATCGCTCAACTGGAATCAAGACCCGCATTACAGCGGGTAAGTGGCGATCGCTAAGTCTGTCCAGGTCAGGTCTGCTGGATGCTACGGCTTCCCGCGGGCAGCGATATGGCCATCCGGTCGGACCAGCAAGTTATCTCCCTCCGTGAGGTCGATGCTGGTCACGCCGAGTTCAGCGATATCTAGCTCAACAACCGGGTAGCCGAAAGTAGGGAAATCAACGTCTTGAGACTCCCCGGACTTCAGGCATAGAAAGTTATGGTAGTTGACGAAATCCAGTAAGGATGCCGATTCCCCACTCCTCTCAATCGCCAGGTGGGGTAGTCTGGCGCCCGGTCCAAATGACGGGGTGTAATCTTTAACATTGCTTTCTGCCGTGTGCTTCGCGTCACTTGAAACCAGGCCCTGTTTGTATACGTATCCCAATTCAAGGCCCAGTGAGCTGAAGTGTTCTTCCTGATTAACGACTGCCTTGGATATCCGTTCACGAATTTTTTCACCCTCTTGAGTGTCAGCAGACGCTGCAGCAATCAAGGAGCGTGCTGGCTTCAGGAGCACGGCTTTGATTGCCTGCTGAAGACCCTTTGGCAGATATCGAATCAGAAAACTGTTCATTACCCTTGGTAACAGATCCGCTTTGTCGGGATCGAGGCCAAGCGCTTCGACAACTTCTATCATTTTTTGGTTGTTGCGGTTGCTGGCATCGCAGTTTCTCTGGGCGACTGGTTTACGTTCGGTCTCGTAAGAATCTAACAGTCTTTCCTGTGGTTTGGCGTCGAGCTTGTTGTTAATGGTGGCTGCCAGCTTCCAGACCAGGTTGTGAGCATCCGCGATCGCAGTGTTCAGACCGAGGCCACCCATAGGAGGAAATCGGTGTGCGGCGTCCCCGATCAGGAAAACATTGTCCTGTCGGAATTTTTCAGCAACTTGTGCCGTCATACGCCAGAATCCCTTATGTATGAGCTGGTAAGGGTTGCCGCGAAAGATCCTGTCGAGCAATGATTGGCACCTTGCGTCGTCATAGTCTTCAAATGATTCGTAAGGTACATCGATCAGTTGCATGACAACCGCCAGACGTTTTGGGTCATGAACAATGACAACACCGCGTAGTTCAGGGTCCATTAACCAGTAAAGCAGTGTACCGGTCTCGGGCGAAACTTTGTCCATGCTGACTTCACAGCTCAAGTTCAGGAATGTCGCCAGGTGATCCGGACCAATCATTTTAATGCCGAGGGCGCGAGACACTGAACTGCCGGCACCGTCGGCGGCAAGTACGTAATCTGCACGAATCGAATAAGAGGTGGAATTGATCCCTGACACTCGATTAACGTTGGTTTGATTATTGGTGAAACCTTCCCAATTGACACCAAACCGTATGTCCGAGAATTCAGACTCCTCTGCGACGCTTCTTAAAAATCGCTGCAGCAAGTGTTGAGATATATTGGCGGAGTGGTCTTGAGATGCAGAATCCCTCAGCTTGAGGGCCTCCACATCGGCTTTTATGTCAAATTGACCCAGCACCGGATCTCCCGGTAACTGGGACCAAGTGACAAGACGAGCTTGCGGATGATGGTCCAACTCGTAGAGGGCATCCATATCAATGCCCGCCTGTCGGAATATCTCTGTTGTTCGGGTATTGATGACATGCGCGGCAGGGGCATTGATCGATTCAACCTGGCGCTCTACGAGGATGTGCGGAACTCGGCATTGCGACAGCAGAATTGAGGTAAACAGCCCCGTTGGACCACCGCCGACGATCAGCACCTTGGTCTCGATATTTTCTCTTACCACGTCTCCCACACGATAGAGCGACTACAGTTTTCAATTTATCACCCCGCGGAGATTCGGCAACCCTTCAATTCGCGGTTAGTGCTCTTTCTTTTTGCTTCAATACGCTCATGGCAGCGAGTCGGAAGGGAGTTGTTGGAGGGCAGATTCGACGTGGGGGCGACCTGGATTTACCTGTTGCAAGTGCCGTCGCTGCCTGCTGTTACTGTGCTGGCAGTGGCTTTTGCTAGACGCGCTACCAGCTTGAACGGTTCACTGATAATCTGCTGCTTGAGGCGCCATGCATGTGTGCCAGGTTTTGTTCGCGTGTAAAGGAACTTTTGAACTTGCAGGCCACCAGGCGGCAGAATGAGCAGGTCGTGGATATCGTCTCGGTGGGTTGAGCCCTAGGGCTGTTGCTTGGGCTGTTGCTTGGACTGTTGCCTGGACTAAAGTAAGGAGAAGCTAATGGGCGTCATCAAACCAATTAAGTTTGCTCACATCGTTCTGCGAGCACGAAAATATAAAGAGCAGATCGCGTTCTATCAGTTGCTGCTTGGGGCTCGAGTGGTCCACAGTGATAATGCGGCAACTTTTTTA
>CAXPUI010000426.1:0-2830 GCA_964220205.1 Candidatus Allofontibacter communis
TTGCTCCTTATCCAGGCCAAGGAGTTGAGCGACAGCTGCTGTCGCACCGAACGTGCCATAGGTCGCTGTTGTATGCCAACCTCTCGCATAGTGATCACTACCCATGGCATTCGCGATGCGGCCTTCCACTTCGACACCCACAACGAACGCGGTGATCAGTTCCGCCCCGCTGGCACCGATTTCTTCAGCTATGGCCAACACCGCAGGGATAACCGGTGCCGTTGAATGGCAATGCGTCTTAGCGCCGGTATCATCGTAATCAAGAGCGTGACCACTCGCACCATTCAGCAAGGCCGCCGTCTGAGCATCCAATCGCAACTCACTGCCTATCACCGAGCAGGGGCCAGACCGATGGCCAAAAACATCGCCCAGGATAGCAGCGAGCGGCTCTGCACTGCCGGCTATCGCGCAACCGAACCAGTCGAGAATACATTGATTAGCCACCTTGACGACATCGTCAGGCAACTGGTCATAGCTCAAATCCTGGAACTTATCCCAGGCTTGTAAGTAGTCCATTCCGCGCTCCTTTTATATTGCTCGACCGCCATCAACATCCAGACTGACACCGGTCAGAAATTTAGCTTCATCAGACGCCAGGAAAAATACCGAGTCCGCGACATCTTCCGGCTCCGCGCGGCGACCAAGAGGGATGCCTGCGATAACCCCGGCTTCCGCTTCCGGCGACAGGTTCTCCCTGCCAACAGCATTCATATCAAAACCAGTCGGCGCTGATACCGGGCAAACGGCATTGACACGTATCTTTGGCGCCAGTTCTATGGCCATCGCCTTGGTCAGCGTTACCACCGCACCTTTCGCCGCATAATAAGCGGCAAGTCCAGGACGCGGTCGCTTGGCCCCAATCGACGAGGTGTTCACGATTGCACCGCCCTCTGGCATATGAGGGACACAATACTTAGCGGCGAGGAAAATGCTGCGGACATTAATGGCCCACATACTGTCAAATTCTTCCACATCCTGCTTCATCATCATCTTGGCTCGATGGGGAATACCGGCATTGGCACAGAAGACATCGATCTTGCCGTAAGCTTCTACTGTCGCGGCCACCAGCGCCTGGTTGTCTTCTTCGCTCGACACATCCACCTGGAAAGCCATGGCATCCGGGAGACCGGCAGCGACGGCTTCAGCACCAGCACCATTAATGTCTGCCACCACCACCGAGGCACCTGCACTGGCAAACTTCAACGACATTGCTTTACCGAATCCCGATGCACCCCCGGTGACTACGACACACTTACCCGTAAAATCACTCATGCTCTATTTCCCCATGATCCTGTCCGAGATAATTCTCTGCATGATCTCTGATGTCCCCTCAAAGATCTTGGTTAACCGGGCATCGCGCCAGTAGCGTTCAACCGGATAGTGAGTGGTGTAACCTGCACCACCCATGATCTGGAGACATTCGCTGGTCACCCGCTCTGACATCTCAGCGGCGAAATACTTGACCATGGCAGCTTCCTTGTCAGCCCTGCGGCCGGCATCAATTTCAGTACAAACGTGGTACATCAGCTGCCTGGCTGCCTCGATTTCCGTTGCTGCCGTCGCGATTTTGAAACGAATTGCCTGAAACTTACCGATCCGGCTGCCGAACTGCTCGCGTTCATTGGCATATTCTATCGCCACGTTTAATGCCCCCTGGGCCGCACCAATGGATCGCGCTGCAGTGTGCGCCCGGGCGACTTCAAGCCCGCGCTGAATGCCAACAAAGCCACCACCCATGGTAGCGGGCCCCGCACCATCTTCGGCGGGTGCGTCAATAGCAGGGACTCGAACATTGTCGAAATGCAGTTCCCAGGTTTTCCAACCGTGATAACCAATCTTAGGAATAGGACTTCCCTGTACGCCTGCCGGCAGTTCACCTCGCGGTTTTTCCACCGCGATGCTCTTCATACCCGCCTGCCGGGACTCACTGTCTGAATCCACCCGGCAGACAACACTGATGAAGTCGGCACCATCCGCGAACGTGCACCAGTACTTGTTGCCGTTGATAACCCAGTGGTCACCATCCCGCGTTGCCCGGCAGCTCACACCGGCCATGTCGGAACCGGCATTGGGTTCGGACATGGCAAAGGCGCCCAGGTAATCGCCGACCGCCATACGGGCTATTTTTTCGTCCCGTAGCGGTCCAAAACCAGGCACTGATCGCCAGAAGCCGTTGCCGCGGGCAATGATACTGGCGACGCTCATCCATCCCTGTGCGAGTTCTTCCGCAATAAGGCAGTATTCAAAACAACCCAGGCCGAGACCGCCCTTTTCTTCCGGGATAGTAATGCCGAAGTAGCCCATCTCACCCATCTTGTCGATCAGGTCCCGGGGAATCTGGCCCTTCTCAGGATCGAGTTCGTTCGCCACAGGCAGCACTTCAGCCTGGGTAAATTCGCGCGCCGCCTGCTGCATCATGCGCCGCTCTTCATTCATATATCCATCGCTCATCTTATGTACTCCATCAACCCAGTAGCAGCACTGACGCCACGACTCGGGAAAAACTCATAGGTTATGTCATGCGGTCGACGCCGTTTACAACCCATATAACTCGGCAAGATCCAGGACGTTCGCCATGTGACGTACCGTTGCCGCATCAGCAAATTTCCCCTCGATCATCACAGCACCCCGACCAGCAGCGAGAGACTCGTTGTAGGCCGCGGTCATTTTTCTCGCTTCGTCAATACGCGCCTGGTCCGGCGTAAACACTTCCTGTGCTGGCTCAATCTGAGTAGGGTGCAGCGCCCATTTGCCCACCCTCCCCAGGGCCCTGGCCTGCAGGCATGACTCCCGGTAGGCCTCCAGGTTCGCGAATATCGGGAACCTGGAG
>CAXPUI010000427.1:0-7753 GCA_964220205.1 Candidatus Allofontibacter communis
TTTTTAATGATACGGCGACCACCGAGATCTACACATGTAGCTACACTCTTTCCCTACACGACGCTCTTCCGATCTAGCTGCTCGGACCTGTATTTGACATCGAACTGTTTATGGGTGCCGGCGCCTACATCTGCGGTGAAGAAACGGCCTTACTTGAGAGCCTCGAAGGCAAGCGAGGCATCATCAGAACCAAACCACCACTGCCTGCAATCGCCGGGTTGTTTGGCAAACCAACCCTTGTACACAATGTCATTACTCTATGTTCAGTGCCCTGGATCATGAGAAACAGTGGGGAAGCGTACGCCGCTTACGGTGTCGGTGACTCAACGGGTACCATGCCGTTTCAACTGGCAGGCAATGTGAAGCATGGCGGCCTTGTCGAAATCCCCTTCGGTATGCCCATCGGCGAAGTCGTCGAAAGATTCGGTGGCGGCACCCGATCAGGCCGACCCATTAAAGCTTTGCAGGTAGGCGGTCCGTTAGGCGCCTATCTGCCGGCCAGTCTTTTTGATACACCACTAACTTATGAAGACATGGCAGCAGTTGGTGCGGGTATAGGCCACGGTGGCATTGTCGTATTCGACGACACGGTGGATCTCTCCAGGCAGGCGAAATATGCCTTCGAGTTCTGTGAACATGAATCATGCGGCAAGTGTACCCCCTGCCGGATAGGCTCAGTCCGTGGCGGAGAACTGGTTGAGGAAATCAGACGGGAAGGCGCTTCCGATGAACGCGTCCTGGTTCTGCGGGACCTGTGTAACACCATGACACAGGCAAGTCTCTGTCAGATGGGCGGAATGACACCAATTCCCGTAGAATCAGCCCTAAAGCACTTCCCTGAGGATTTCGGGGTGGAGAACTGATATGCGGCTTGCTGATAAGGACCTGGGTACACCAGTCGTTGACAACGAAGAGACGGTTTGCCTGGAGATTAACGGTATACCCGTAACAGCGCCGGCGGGCACATCGATCATGAGAGCCGCGGCCGAATCCGACATCCCTATTCCCAAACTCTGCGCTACCGACTCGATAGAGGCCTTCGGTTCCTGCCGCATGTGCCTTGTAGAGATCGAAGGTCGTCGAGGCTTTACCTCTTCGTGCACAGAGCCTGTCACCGAGGGCATGAGGGTCGTAACGCAGAACACCGAACTCGCCCGGCTCAGGCGCGGCGTGATGGAACTCTATATTTCAGATCACCCATTGGACTGCCTGACGTGTGCTGACAACGGTGACTGCGAACTTCAGGATGTCGCTGGCCAGGTCGGCCTGCGCGCAGTCCGCGACGCGCAGGGTAAGGCACGCACTCCAGTCGCGAAAGATGAAAGTAACCCCTACTTCACCTACGACCCGAGCAAATGCATCGTTTGCTCCCGATGTGTAAGGGCCTGCGAGGAGGTCCAGGGTACATTCGCCCTGACCATTGACGGCAGGGGCTTCGCCTCAAAGGTCGCAACCGGTTCCGAAGACTTCTTCGACAGTGAATGTGTGTCCTGTGGCGCCTGCGTTCAGGCCTGTCCAACGGCAACACTGATGGAGAAATCAGTGATCGAGCATGGTGTTCCCGACAAGAGCATCATCACCACCTGCGCCGATTGTGGTGTCGGTTGTTCATTCAAGGCAGAAATGAAGGGCGACCAGGTCGTACGCATGGTGCCCAATAAGGACGGCAAGGCCAAGCCGGGTCATGCCTGCGTCAAGGGCCGTTTTGCCTGGGGCTATGCCAATCACCAGGAGCGCATCACCCAGCCAATGATCAGGGACAGCATCAACGACCCCTGGCAGACTGTCACCTGGAATGAGGCTATCGCTCACGCGGCAGAAAGACTGAAGACCGTCCAGGCTGAACATGGTCGATTTGCCATCGGCGGCATTACATCATCTCGCTGCACCAACGAAGAGGTCTGGCTGGTACAAAAGACCATTCGAGCTGCCTTTAACAACAATAACGTGGATACCTGTGCCCGGGTCTGCCACTCACCCACTGGCTACGGATTGAAACAGACTTACGGCACGTCTGCAGGCACCCAGAACTTTGACTCAGTCCAATCTGCTGATGTCATCGTCGTTATCGGCGCGAATCCTACCGATGCACACCCCGTTTTCGCTTCCCAGATGAAGAAACGACTCCGCGCCGGAGCCCAGTTGATAGTGATTGATCCTCGCAGGATAGACCTCGTCCGTTCGAGCCATATCGAAGCCAGCTATCATCTGCCGTTGTTACCCGGCACGAACGTACCGCTGATGAACAGTTTTGCGCATGTCGCGGTGACCGAAGATCTCCTGGATAAAAAATTCATGGAAGAACGGTGTGATGGCAACTCGCTGAACGAGTGGCTCAACTTCATCAGGGATCCACAACACTCACCGGAAGCTGTCGCCGACATTACGGGCGTCGAGGCGGAAACTATCCGCGCAGCTGCTCGACTTTATGCAAGTTCAAGCAATGCTGCTATCTACTATGGCCTGGGCGTCACGGAGCACAGCCAGGGTTCAACCATGGTCATGGCGATGGCTAATCTCGCCATGGCGACTGGCAACATCGGTCGTCCCGGGGTCGGAGTAAACCCTCTTCGCGGCCAGAACAACGTCCAGGGTTCCTGCGACATGGGCTCTTTCCCGCACGAACTACCTGGTTATCGTTCAGTCACTGACGCTGGTGTTCGCTCTGAATTCAATAACCACTGGGGAGTCACTATTCACGATGAACCTGGTTACCGGATCCCTAACATGCTGGATGCTGCAGTTGCCGGAACCTTCAAGGGTATCTACATACAGGGAGAGGACATCGCTCAGTCTGACCCGAACACCAAGCACGTAGAAGCGGCGTTGGCGAACATGGACTGCGTTATCGTTCAGGACCTGTTCCTCAACGAAACCGCAAAATTCGCTCATGTATTTCTGCCCGGAACCTCGTTCCTCGAGAAAGACGGTACTTTTATCAATGCGGAGCGACGTATCAATAGAGTCAGGCCCGTTATGAAGCCCCAGACAGGCATGGCTGAATGGCAGGTGACCCAGGCACTCGCCAATGCCATGGGTTACCAAATGGCATACGGTTCAGCGGCTGAAATCATGAATGAGATTGCAGCGCTGACACCGAGTTTTGCCGGTGTATCCTTTGAATTCCTGGACACTCATGGCAGCGTCCAGTGGCCCTGTAATGACAAGGCACCTGAGGGTACGCCAATCATGCACAAGGACGGCTTTGTTAGGGGCAAGGGACTTTTCGTCCTGACTGAGTACCAACCAACGCCTGAAACCGCCAATCGCAAGTTCCCACTGTTACTGACCACTGGACGGATTCTCAGCCAGTACAACGTCGGGGCACAAACCCGCAGGACGGAGAACACCAGCTGGCTCGAAGCTGACGTTCTGGAGATACACCCTGCCGACGCAGAAGTCAGGGGCGTAAGAGACGGCGACTGGGTAGAAATTCGCAGCCGCATCGGCGAAATCACGCTACAAGCAAAGCTGAGCCAGCGAGTTGCTCCAGGCGTCGTCTATACGACCTTCCATCATCCAATGACCGGCACTAATGTAGTGACCACGGAACTCAGCGACTGGGCAACCGACTGTCCGGAATACAAGGTGACCGCGGTGGAAATTAATCCAGCTAATCATCGATCAGCCTGGCAGGAAGGATTCAGGGAACGTGATAAGCAGCAGATCAACCTGCTGCCGGTTGAATGACCAGTCGGACCCCTGCCGGATTTATCGCCACCGAGTCACAGGCTCGCCACGAAACTGTCGACATTCTCAGGCAATCAGGGAATCACTCTGAGGTCCTCAGTGATGAAATCTCTATCGAGGAGCCGCTCGAAATACGCATCGGCGGACCCAACTTCGAAGAAACAACCCTCGCAATCACCATGCGTACGCCCGGTCATGATCACGAACTGAGCCTTGGATTTCTGTTCGGCGAAGGCATCATCAGCTCCATTGATGATGTAACTGCTCTGGAGCACTGCCGCCCACCGAGCCCCGGGCGGGGGCTGCACAATTCGATCTGCATTACTCTGGCCGGACACGTTCGTTTCGATCCGGAACAGCTCAGCCGTCACGTTTACACAACCTCCAGCTGCGGAGTATGCGGCAAGACCAGTATCGAAAGCGTCCTCGAAAAACCCCTTCAGTCGCTCGAACACCGCTTTGCAATTACTACCGAACGGCTCACCAGGCTACCTCACCAGCTCCGCCACCTGCAGGCGGACTTTTCCCGCACTGGCGGCATCCACGCTGCGGGCTTGATCAGCGCAGACAGCGAGATCGCCATGATCCGGGAGGACATTGGCCGACACAACACGGTAGATAAACTTATCGGTGCCGCCTTGTTGACCGGCAATATACCTTTGTCCGGCCAGGGGCTGATGCTCTCAGGCAGAGCAGGATTCGAGCTGGTCCAGAAGGCCGTTATGGCGGGTGCAGAATTCCTGGCTGCAATAGGACCACCCTCCAGCCTCAGTGTTGAGCTGGCTGAGGACTCGGGTATGACATTGGCAGGATTTGTTAACGAGCACGGCTACAACCTGTACAGCCATCCTAAGCGAGTGACCTGACCAGTTCTGCGTTAAGATCAGAGCTATGACCCGAAGCGAACTTTCTCCTGAACTGGCCCGACTGGTCACTGATCATGCGGGACGCATCATCTCCTGCAAGAGATCAGAGGCCGGCGCGTCAAGGATTACGTGGCTGATTGGTACCACGAAGCGCCGCTGTGTACTCCGGCAGGACCCAGGTGACGGCCCGGTAGCCGGCACACCGCTGACGCTGTCAAGGGAAGCCAGCGTCTTTCAAGCGCTCGCGCACACATCCGTGAAAATTCCTCAGTTACTGGCGACCACCGATGAGGCTATTCTCATGGACATGGCGTTAGGGTCGCCGGATCTAGGGGGGCTTGATGAAGAAGGAGTGAGTTCAGTCATGAACTCCTACATCGACGCCCTGGCTGAATTGCATAAGCAGGAAATCGATGATCGTTTTGCTGCCTTGTCACCTCCAGAGACCCCGCAGGACGCTGCGACCACCAATATAAGACTCTGGGCGAAGATCCTGGAAACCAAGGTCCAACGGCCGTCGGCATTGGCGGCCTACGCCACCCGCTGGCTGCTGAAACGGGCGCCCGCCAACGCTGAAAAGCTCGCCCTCTGTCATGGCGACGTCGGCCCGGGTAATTTCATGCACGATGGCAGCGCCGTCACCGCCCTGCTGGACTGGGAGTTCGTTCACGTTGGCGACCCTATGGATGACCTCGCTTCACTGGCTTTTCGAGCCCACCACCTCGGCGGTTCGGTCGGCGACTTTTTCAGCCAGTTGGACCGATGGGCCGAGAAAACAGGATTACCGGTCAGTCTGCGCAGGATCGCCTATTACCGAATCAGCGTCATGTACATCTGGCTCGTGTCCTGTCTGGCAGCCCTGGACAATGGCGCGAGGCACCTGAACCGGTTTACCTACCTGAACCTGATCACCCTGATAAACATCATCATGCCGAGGGCCATGATGGAGTATGACGGCCTGACCCCGCCGACTACCCCGGTAAACCTGGTCCCTGTTAACAACGACCTGACCGAGAGTCTGGATGCCCTTGCGGATCTTATAGAGCTGAACTGGACGGACAGCGATCCAGGTCGCAGGACAGTCAGCCCCATGGCGAGCCAGGTAGCAGAACAGGCCAGGCTCCGACCCGACATTCTCGACCAGAACGCCTGCGCGGTTGCAGACCTTACGGGTGAACTGGATAGCGACTACGAGCAGGTACTGCAATCCTGGTTGAGCAAAAACACCGTTGATGAGGAAACCATCCTGGGACTGCTCTACGACAACGGCCAGCGTTGCGCTGCACCCCACGCAACGCTGGCGTCCATCATCAAGAAACCCTTTCTCAGTCTTGACGATGACTCTTAATTCAGCTGACGACTATTTTCATGTACCGACCACCGACGAGCGTTGGTGGTCTGAGACCTACTGGTTTTCCTTCGACGATCCGGCAACCGGACTTTCAGGAACCTTCTATCCACTGCTCCGGAAAAACCTGGACATCGCTGCTTTGACGGTCGCCGTCTGGGCTCCGGATCAGGCAACCAGCTGGACCGCTCCCTACTGCCGCAGTTACTGGCATCTCAAACCCCCTGTATTCGAGGGCAACACCATGGCGCTTGAAGGCTTGACCTATGAAATACTGGACCCCCTCCATCGCTATCATGTGACGTACCAGGATCCTAACGTTTTTACAGCAGACCTCACGGTTACCGGTCTCGCTGACAACTATGTTCCCATCGCCACACCGGAGCGCGGACACTGGGACCAACCTACCCGGGTGGTAGGTTCATTGAATTTTGCTGGCAGGGAAATACCGATTGACGGGTTTGGCATGCGTGACCGCTCCTGGGGACCTCGACTCGATTCCAATACTGCTCGCACATCCTATGTCTACGGCATCAACAACGATGGCAGTTTTCTTATCGTGAGCCAGATGCAGCAGGATCCTCATACGATATCAGGCTATCTCGACCAGGATGGTGAACGCAGCCGGATCGTAACTGCCGAACAATTTACCGAGCGCGACAGCTCACAGCGAGTCAGCCGGGTGACATTCGAGGGAAGCGATCAATCGGGGCGCGATTTCTCAATCACCGGTCACGCTAGGAATCACCTGGCCAAGCAAGCTTCTCCGGGCTATTTCGCCTGGATGAGCATGTTCGAGTGGGACTTTGCTGACGGCGCTGTCGGACAATACCAGGACGTGTGGTCACCCGACCTGTTATCCATTGAGGCAAGCAGACAACTGACGTGATGCAGGCTTCTACGCCTTCATGCGTTAAACTAGTTCACTTTTTCGAAGAGTTCTTTAGCAATGACAACAGTTCCTATGGGGGTCACATTTGGCAGCCTCGCAGTCCTCGGACCCGCTGCCATTACGGATATCGCACAAAGTGCACAGAATCTAGGCTATCAATCTATCTGGACGGTGGAGGCCACGGGCAGCGACGCCATGACACTCCTAGGCGCCGCTGGTCATGCTGCTCCGGGCCTTGGTCTCGCCACCGGTATCGTTCCCGCCCAGGTCCGCACGCCCTCACTGACGGCGATGACCGCTGCAACCCTGCAGGCCCTGAACCCGGACTCAGACATTCTGTTGGGAGTTGGCGTGTCAGCGCCCGGCATACTGCGCGCCCATGGCGCAGCCATGACAGACAAACCCATCGGACTAATGCGGGAGTATGTCACGCTGCTGCGGGAATGCCTGAGTGGCGAATCCGTCACCTTTGAGGGCGATTATTTTTCAATCAAACGGTTCCAGCTGGGCGTAAGGCTTGGGGAAAGAAAACCCAAGATCATTATGGCCGCGCTGAACCCACAGATGCTCAAGCTCGCAGGGGAACTTGCTGACGGGGTTCTACTGAACTATTTACCGGCAAGCCACGTCCCTGAATCAGTTGCAATGGTCCGTCAGGGTGGCAATGCAACCATTTACGCTTACGTCCACGCCGCAGTCGGACAACTTGAAGCCAGCATCAGATCAGCGCGCCGCGACCTGTTTAACTACGCAATGGCTGATGGCTATGCCCGGATGTTCCGCCAGGCCGGGTTTACGGATGAAATCGACGAGTTAAGAGCAAGATTCGCGGAGAAGGACCGTGACGGAGCTGTCGCCGCGATTTCAGAACGGATGGTCCAGGCTATCGACTTCATTGGCTCTGAGTCTGAGGTCACTGAATTCGTCAACAGCTACGTCAACGCTGGAGTCGAGTAC
>CAXPUI010000428.1:0-2087 GCA_964220205.1 Candidatus Allofontibacter communis
AGCACGATGGCGTTCAGGCTGGGGTGCATGATGGGGCCGCCCGCAGAGAGCGCGTAGGCCGTCGAACCGGTAGGCGAGGAAATGATGAGCCCGTCGGAGTTCTGAGTGTAAACGTAGCTGTCATTGATGTAGAGCTCCAGCTCAAGCATTTTCGGCATGTTTGCTGAATGCACCACCACTTCATTCAAGGCGCAAGGCACCTCGCTCTGCCCTTTGACTTCGCCTTCCAGGAGGAAGTGCTCCTCCATCGTGTAGTCACCTGACAACACTTCGCTCAGGCGACCTTCTATGTCTTCAGGTGAGATATCGGCCAGGAAACCCAGGTTGCCGCGGTTGATCCCGAGTATAGGAACACCAAAGGGGGCAACTGCCCGCGCCGTGCTGAGGATGTTGCCATCACCACCAACCGCTATCACCAGGTCGCAATCTGCTCCCAGGGAAACAAGGTCTGCGCAGATACGATCGTTACCGCCCAACATGTCAGCGGTTGCGTTTTCGTAGACCAACTCGACGCCCTGCAACCGTAAAAAGGCTTCCACTCGAAGCAGCGATTCTCTGACCTGGTCATTAGCAACGCGGGCCACCAGGCCCACTGTCTTGAAATCTGTCATTGGCACGGTACGCCGTTGGTCCAAGCGAGGTCACTCTGAACCAAGTGAAGACGCTCTTCAACATCTATTTCGTCAATATCCACCCATGTGCAGGGTGGCCCTGATCTATTTTACGCTTGTTTTTGAGTTGAAACTCAGCAAACTTGACGGCCCACACGGGGTGGACGACTATGAACGCTACAATCAACGAGCGCTATCACAGAGAATTGGCCGAAGAAGACAAATCGAGAGATATCTCTGCTGCCGGATCGCTATGGCAGGCAATCAGGCATGAGGTCAAGCTCCGGGCTGATTTCGAGCCCATCATGTCGACGTTTTTTCACGCCACGGTGCTGAACCACGATACCCTGGAAGGCGCACTCAGCTTCCTTCTTGCCAGCAAACTGGATTCGCCCGTGGTCTCCTCCATGGCTATCCGGGAGATCTTCGAGGAAGCCTATAACGAAGACCCCACCATAATCAGAGCCGCTGAAATCGATATCAAGGCCATACGCAGCCGGGATCCGGCCTGTAACAGCTTTTCCACACCGCTACTCTTCTACAAGGGCTTTCACGCGCTACAGTCACACCGGGTGGCCCATTGGCTATGGAGCCAGGAACGCCACAGTTTGGCCTTTTATCTGCAGAACCAGATGAGCGCGATTTTCAGTGTCGATATTCACCCCGCCGCCCAAATTGGCTGTGGCATCATGTTTGATCACGCAACAGGTGTCGTGATCGGCGAGACTGCCATTGTCGAGGACGATGTCACCATGTTGCATGGCGTGACACTCGGCGGCACCGGTAAGGAACAGGGAGACCGACACCCCAAAGTCCGGCAGGGTGTCCTGATCGGTGCCTCCGCGTCGGTTATCGGTAACATCGAGATAGGCGCTGGAGCCAAAATCGGTGCCGGCAGCGTTGTCATGAAGAACGTGCCGCCACACGTCACTGTGGCTGGTGTGCCCGCTGAAATCGTAGGTCGTCCCCAGGGTGAGTCGCCGGCAGAAGATGTCGACCAGTCCTTCTGAAACGTCTTGCAGGAAGATCGACTGGACAATTAAAGCCGGTTAGATGATCTGTTATATGTAATGCTACCCGTAGCCTGACATTCACCAGACGGTGCCGGGTCGTGAACTTATCTACTTTCCAGTCATGACAAGCGGCGCTTCGATAACCGGCAATCAATCGGTGCCTCTGACTCCGATCAACGCTTTTTAAGGAAATCCTCCGGGACATCCTGAGCAGACAGCTCCCAGGCTGGTGGTCTTTTTTCAAGAAAAGACAGGATGCCTTCCTTCGCATCCGGTTGATTGCCCAGCCAGGCAAAGACTGGCCCTTCCGCTTTCATCATCTCCTGTGGCGAAGAATCAAGTCCCTCCCAAAGTAAACGTTTGGTGATCGCACCCGAGGCAGGCGCGGTGTTCGCGTAATCCTTAGCCATGTCATGCGCTGCCTCCATAAGTTGCTCTGGCGGGAACACCTTGGAGACTATGC
>CAXPUI010000429.1:0-2623 GCA_964220205.1 Candidatus Allofontibacter communis
GCCGTGGGCGTTTGCGACCCCTGTTCCCCAGGCTCCGGAGAAGTTCCTGATAGTCAGATTCCCGGCAAGCATCAGGGTGCCTCCCTTGGGTGCTTCCGGATTCGCATACTCGAAGTGTTCGAAGTCAGGCGCATACTTCAGGTCATCCAGCAGGGAGATGCCATGCTGATAGGGTGGTCTTTCAGCCAAGACACTGCCGGTCAACAGACATCCGAAAAGTAAAAGGAAGCAAGTGATGGTCAGGTGGTTGTTCATGAGGTTTTTAGAAGACTATGCGCCCCAGGCTTTCAGCAACGCAGGCAGGTTTCTCTTGCCCCTGAATTTCCACGACCACTTCGTTCATGGTTTCAATCATGCCGCCCTTGATCTCGACGCGTCGCAGCGTCGTGGTTCGCCGGATCATGGCGCCCGATGGGACAGGTGACGGGAATCGTACCCGGTCGAAGCCATAGTTGCCTCTTTGTTTCTGTCCTTCGAGTTTTGGCAGGCTTTCTGTCGCATCTTCCGCGATGGGCAGTTGACCCATCATGGCGAGTGTCAGGTGTCCGTGAGCAATGGTGCCGCCGTAAGGTCCCTTACCGGCCCGCTCCTCATCGACGTGAATCCACTGGTGATCCATGGTGACATCCGCAAATTCGTTGATGCGATCCTGTGTGATCTCGAACCACTTTGATTGCGGGATCGGTGTGTTAATCCGGGCGCTCAATATCTCGTAGGCTTTTCGTAAGGTTTCTTCAGACATAAACCGACCATTTTTTCCCAGCTGAAGGATAAACGTGCCGGGCTGAACTTCCCTCAGTGCGCATGGATCGATAATACTGCGGGCAAACCGGACGCCAATTGATTCCATGTCCCGGATGGGCTTACCGACCATACCTCGCCATTGTCGCTGCCGACCAGTACACCTCCGGCTAATTCAGGATGGGGTGTTAGTTCACTGAAGTTTACCGCTGACGGAGTATGTGCCACGTCGCACAATGACTGCCAGCTTTCACCCTGATCCAAAGATTGAAAAAGCATTGCCTGGGCACCGCCTTCATCCTGATAGCGAGAACCAGGCGTAGGCACGCTCGCCACCGTAAGTGCAAAGGGTGGTCGTGAATCAATACACATCGGTCGCGTATAACGAGGTGTCACGCCCCGCCAGACATAAAACCAATGGGCGCCTGCATCGGTTGAGCGAAACACTCCCGCATTGCCTTCCACCATTTCGGCCAGACCATCGAAGCGCCCATAGCCAGTCGAGACAAACAGTGTGTCCGGATCATCGGGTTGAGCAACAATCGTATGAATGTCAGGGTTATCGCCTGGCAAGCTGGAAGTCCACTGAGCGCCGCCGTCAGCGCTGTGCATAATGGCACCCACTTCGACGCCAACCCAAAGTCGATTTGGGTCATTAGCATGGGTAGTGATTGCGCACGCCTGGGCAGGTCGAGGCGGGTCTGACGGTAAACACCAGGTCTGCGCCTCAGGAGTACTGGCGAATGACTCGAACTCCTGCCAATTTAACCCCTCATCGGAACTTTTAAAAACCGCAGCAGGCGCGGTACCGGCAATGAGATCATTGGCTGCGGTCTTTTTTATCTGGCGCACAGCATACTCCTCCAACCCGCTTGATGACCAATGCAAACCCGCGGGATCAGCTCGGTATACACCGGCCCTTGTACCAGCAAGCAGGCCATCGCTCGTCGCAATAATTGTTTTCACACCGCGACATGCCAGCACCAACTTTGGAGCCACACCAACTAATCGTCCATCCACTGTATAGATGCCGTGGCTTGTACCCACTGTTAGCTTCAAATCACACTCCTTTTCTTCGTGCGCTTGTATGTAGTTCCTGTTTTGCCGCCAAACCGCTCTTTTCTCATCCCGATTGCTCAACTAGTGCATTATGGTTCTTGCCGTTCATGCTCGACCCCAATTCGTGCTGGAAGGTTAGACGCCACGTGCGTTCGCTTCCTCAAAGGCGGGTCCGAAAGCATTCGGGCAAAGTTTTCCGGTATTCCGGTTTTGGCACGTCTAGCATCAGCAAGGCTAGGAATTGAGACACGATAGGGGGTACCCGCCATGGCAGACTTTTGGCCGCCTGCTCCGGAGTTACGCCGGGATGACATCAGCTTTCACTTTCGCAACAACGACTACCTCGGACACCTGGTTGCGCCGCCCGAGTCCGTGGGACCGAGACCCCTGGTGCTGGTGGTCCACAACTTCCAGGGATTGAAGTACTTTGACGACGACGTTGCGGAATACCTTGCCCGGGTTGGCTACGTGGGGCTCGCCGTTGACCTGTACGGCAACATTGTGCCACCGGATCAGCGCCTCTATCCCGAGGACCCTGATCAGGTACCGGAGTTCCGTGCCACATGCCGAAAAGGGATGGATGCGCTGGAGAATGACGTTGATCTGTTTCGTTCATTGATGCAGGCCTGGCTGGATGCGGGCCTTGCACATGAAACCGTGGATGAGTCTGTTTCAGCTGCCGCTATAGGCTATTGCCTTGGCGGCATGGCGGTCATTGAAGCGGTCCGCGGTGGTCTCGACCTCAGCGCTGCGGTGTCGTTCCATGGCCTGCTGCAGACTGGCGCCAAGCGCGCCGATCGGGAGTTCGAAGAAACCGACATCG
>CAXPUI010000430.1:0-4432 GCA_964220205.1 Candidatus Allofontibacter communis
GGTCACGGTCGCAACGGTCACCCACGCTGGGGACCTTGATCGTTTCAGTCTCTCCAGCACGGCTTGCCAGCGCACAGGCATACTTGATCTTGATATCTTCTGCATGCGGCGTCGGAGTTCTCAGCGCCATGGCAATATCGTTGGTCACCTGGTCACCAGCGACAGGAATAACTGCCGTATGGCGGATTGCCCCTTCAGTAAAGACCGCAATGTCGGTCGTGCCTCCGCCAATATCTACCATGCAGACGCCAAGGTCTTTTTCATCCTCTGTCAACACCGCGTGGCCCGAGGCTACCTGTTCCAGGATAATGTCTTCGACCTGGAGACCACACCGTCGTATACATTTTTCAATATTCTGCGCAGCATTAACGGCACAGGTCACCAGATGAACTTTTGCTTCAAGTCTCACTCCCGACATCCCGAGGGGTTCTCTGACACCCTCCTGGTTGTCGACGACAAACTCCTGCGGCAGGATGTGCAGAATTTTCTGATCAGCGGGTATCGCCACAGCCTGGGCAGCATCTATCACCCGATCAACATCGGGCTGGAAGACCTCCCTGTCTCTAATTGCAACGATGCCGTGGGAATTCAGACTCCTGATGTGATTGCCTGCAATTCCCGCATAAACAGAATGAATCTGACAACCGGCCATCAATTCAGCCTCCTCGACAGCTCGCTGTATGGACTGGACCGTCGATTCGATATTCACGACCACTCCCTTCTTCAAACCCCGGGAAGGATGAGATCCGATTCCGACAATTTCGATTTCTCCGTCGAAACCTATTTCCGCAACGATGGCAACAACCTTCGATGTCCCGATATCCAGGCCGACTATCATGCGACCCCCAGTTGGACTATTCATAAGCTTCGCACCCCTAATGTTTCGTTAAGTTCGCTCCGAGCATCGCCTAAAGCGCTGTCCAGATTCAGATCACTTTCAAACTGGACGGCAACACCATTAATGTAACGCGCGTCCATTCGCTGGATTCTCTTGTTGTCTTCCCGCTTCTGCAGCAAGGCATTCACTGCAAGGAAACGATCAAGTCTTGCTTTAAGATCGTCTTTCCCGAGCACAATCGTCATGCGACGTTGCGTTTCTATGGTCCAGGCACCCAGACCGCTTCTTCGCAAATTTCTAATGGTGATACCATGCCCCGCCAGAATGCCGCCCAGTTCCTGGAAGCGGGACATTACTTCCTGTTCAGTACCATCGGGCCCATACAGTCCTGGCAGATCGCCTCCGGCCAGAAGGTCCGTATAGAGGACCTTGCCTGTGACATTGATGAAGCCATCATCATTCCAATAGGCAACAACTGTTTCAGGAATGACTTCTATGGCAAGACCACTGGGCCAACGGCGACGAACATTTGCACGATCAACCCAATCAAGCGTGATCAGAGCCTTTCTGATCACCTCGTGATCCGCTTCCGGATCGATCTGTCCCAATTGGTCCTTCAGGCTGACGAGCTGGCCATCCGACAATTCACCCAAGATCTTTATCGACTCAACCTTCGAGCGATCAATCGAGATCATGGCGAAGCCCAGAACACCCGTTACTGCAAGAATCCCCAGGCCGAAACGGAAACGAGCAAGCAGGCTCATGCCTTGGCCCTCCTATCCTGCCAACGTTCAGTCAGAGATCTGGCCAACTGCGCTGTCTCACCTGCGCCCTGGGTAATGACAAGGTCACCGGGCTCGACGAGGTCATCAAGGATCTCAGGCACATCGGCAATGGCTTCAGCAAAGGTAACCTGCACACTCGTTTTCAGACTGAGCTGGCGATGCAGGTCAGCACCCAATGCGCCGGCAATCGGTTTCTCACCCGCCGCGTAAGTCTCCAGCAGGACCAGTCGATCAACCAGGGACAGGACATCGATAAACTGATCAAATAATTCCAGCGTCCTCGAGTAGCGATGCGGCTGATAAACCATGACCAACCGGCTGTTCGGCCAACCCCGCCGGACTGCCTCGACGGTGGATTTAACTTCACTGGGATGATGACCGTAGTCATCCACCAACAGGAAGTCCCCATCACCATGGTTGAAACTCCCGTGGACTTGGAACCGCCTGGAAACACCTTCAAAGCCTTCAAGTCCCTTGATGATGTCGTGATCAGCAATACCTTCATCTGAAGCAATCGCTAGTGCAGCTAGCGCATTCAGCACGTTGTGCCGCCCCGGCATGGCTAGCGTGATCTTGAGGTCCCTGCCCTGTTGCTTGCACCTTACAACAAAGCTTGACTTTACCCCGGTCTGTTCATGGTCAATAGCCTGAAAGTCAGCATCAGGATCAAAACCATAGGTCAACACGGATCGCTGGAATCTTGGCAGAAGAGACTTGATGACAGGATCATCAATACAGACAACAAGCAGACCATAAAACGGCAGGTTATGAACAAACGCTACAAATGCATCTTTCAGTTTTTCAAAACTACCGTCGTAGTTCGCGAGGTGATCTTTATCGATGTTGGTCAATACAGCGACCATCGGCTGCAGATGAAGAAACGAAGCGTCGCTCTCATCGGCTTCGGCAATCAGGTAGCGAGATGCTCCAAGACGCGCATTGCTGGCAGCACTGTTTAACAAGCCACCAATAATAAAGGTTGGATCGAGCGCTGCCTGTCTGAATATCGATGCTATCAGACTTGTCGTAGTGGTCTTGCCGTGTGTGCCCGCCACAGCAATTCCATGCCGGTAACGCATCAGCTCTGCGAGCATTTCTGCCCGACGGACAACCGGCAAGCGAGAGCGGCGAGCAGCTTCCAATTCGGGGTTGTTTTCCCCTATGGCTGAAGATACGACAAGAACATCGGCATTCTGCAGATGTTCCGGGTCGTGACCAATGTGGACTACCGCACCCAACTTAACCAACCGGTCTGTGGTCACTGACCGGTTCATATCTGAACCGGATATCTCATACCCCTGATTGAGCAGCACTTCAGCGATACCACACATGCCTGCTCCACCAATGCCAACGAAGTGGATCCGCTTTATGCGCCGCATTTCTGGTATCGGGTCAGCCATGCGCTCTGCCTCGCTGCTTTCCTACCTGGGTCTGGCGCGCTTCGACGTCTATTCGAAGCAGAACAGCTATCATCATGCAGCTTACTATCAGACTGTTACCACCATAGCTCATCAACGGCAGTGTCAGCCCCTTGGTCGGCAATATGCCGAGATTGACGCCAAGGTTGATGCTTGCCTGAATACTGAATATCAACGCTATGCCAAACGCCAGGTGCGCGTGAAAGTCCAGCCCCTTGCTCTTCGCCAACTGACCAATGGCTAAACCGCGGAGTACGAGCCCTGCGAACAGTAGAATCACCACTCCGGCCCCGACCACCCCCAGCTCCTCGGCGATTATCGAGAAGAGAAAATCAGTATGTGCTTCGGGCAGGAAAAATAATTTCTGGATGCTGTTACCGAGCCCTACCCCGAACCACTCCCCGCGACCAAAAGCGATCAACGCCTGGGTGAGCTGGTAACCACTGCCAAACTGGTTTTCCCAGGGGTTAGCAAACGCGGTCAATCGTGCCAGTCGATAGGGCTGCAAAATAGCGATCAGCGCCAACGCGGACACGCTGATCGCAACAACGGGGAAAAAGTATCGATAAGGGACGCCGGCCAGATAGATCATGCCTATGGCTGCAGCCAGAATGACAATCGCCGCGCCGAAATCCGGCTGGCCAAGCAGCAGAAGAGCGATCGCCGACAAAACAAGCAGAGGCTTGCCAAATCCAGACAAGGAGGACTCTACTTCAACTTTTCTTCGTACCAGGTAGGCCGCGACATAAACAATGACGAATAATTTCACAAACTCTGATCCCTGCAGGCCAAAAGGTCCAAGGGGTATCCAGCGTGTCGACCCGTTAACCTCTCTGCCAACACCCGGCACCAGCACCAGAATCAGGAGACAAAATGACGCTCCAAGCATCAGGACATCAAACCGCTGCCAGACCGAGATCGGCATGGCCAGCACCAAAGCCGCCGCCACCAGACTGACCCCCAGGTACATCACATGGCGATTGAACAAGTGAAAGGCGTTACCGTAGGTCTTTGCACCAACCTCAAGTGAGGCGGACCCCACCATCACCAGGCCATAAACAATGAGGAACGAAGCAACACCCGCAAGTATGAGGTCAACCGGGCAGGTTCCATTCATAACCGCTGCAGGCTGGTTGCTTTTCATCGCCATGCTCATGCAGCGAACCCCTTCACCACACGTCGGAATTCTTCACCTCTGGCCGAATAATTCACGAACTGATCGAAGCTCGCACAGCCGGGCGAAAGTAAAACCACATCACCGGGTGACGCATTATCTCTAGCTGCCTCCACGGCGGCGGCGAGATCCGGGTAGATTCCACCAGGCACATCCGGCAACGCTGCCTTGAGATCGGCCGCGGCTTCACCGATGAGATAGCTCTGTTTAATGTAGC
>CAXPUI010000431.1:0-2257 GCA_964220205.1 Candidatus Allofontibacter communis
CTGACCTGCTGGAACTCTTCCAGTGGACTGAAGAGGAATTTCTGATCAGAACCGAGGGCTCCGCCATCAGACGAGCAGGCTATCTCGGGTGGATCAGGAACATCGCCGTCGCTATTGGTAACGGGCCGCCCAGCAAGTCTGCGATCAGGGTACTGGAAGCGAAACTTGGTCTATCTGCGCTAACGGACGAACATATAAACTGGGCGATCACTCGTCTACGCTGAAAAAGTGCTGCCGGTAGTATCTCAGCTCTTCGATGGATTCTTTGATATCGTCAAGTGCTCGGTGCATGTTCTTTTTTGAAACACCTTTCGCGACATCCGGGCGCCAGCGAAAAGCCAGTTCCTTGACGGTGCTGACATCAACGTTACGATAGTGGAGAAAGCGCTCGAGGTCAGGCATATAGCGAACCAGAAATCGTCTGTCCTGGCCGACGCTGTTACCACAGAGCGGCGCCTCGCCTTCAGAGACCCAGTCGCGCAGAAATGTCAGCGTACCAAGCTCCGCTTCACGCTCGCCAATGCCTTCTTGTCGAACACGGTCAACCAACCCCGACGCCGTATGATGCTCTGTATTCCACTCATCCATGCCTGCAAGCAACTCGTCTGACTGCCGGACACAATAGACTGGCCCTTCCGCAAGCACGTTAAGGTCACCGTCGGTGACAATAGTCGCAATCTCAATAATCCGTTCGGCCTCAGGGTCCAGTCCGGTCATTTCAAGGTCTATCCAGACCATGTGGCGGTTGTTCGGTGTTTCAGTCATAGGGCCGTCCAGCGTGAGACGCCATGTTAACTGAAAATCGCGTCTAGATTGCAAGTCGATGTTAGACCGAGTGTAGAATAGCCGCTTCTGTTTTCCGGGTTGATTAACATGCTGCCACTCCTTGTCGAAGCTGAGACGCTACATGAATACCTGGATGAGGAAAAATTGCTGATCATCGACCTTTGCAGTGATGAAAATTATCAGCGTTTTCATCTGCCTGGTGCCATACACGTCAGACCTCAGGAGCTGATCTCCGGCATCAAACCCGCAACCGGCAAGCTTCCCTCACTCGACCGACTGAATGAACTGTTCAGCCGGATCGGTTATTCCGAGGACCTGCACATCGTTGTCTATGATGACGAGGGCGGCGGATGGGCAGGTCGATTCATCTGGACACTGGATATCATCGGGCACACGTCCACCTCCTATCTCAATGGCGGCTTGATTGCCTGGGCCAACGCTGAATTACCATTGACGAATGAAGTGCCGCAGCCCGAACCTACCGCAGCAAGGCTACAGATAGACACCCGTTTCATCGCTGAAAAAACTGACGTCATGGCAAGTATTGGCAACGATACCATCTTGATCTGGGATGCCCGTTCTCCCGAAGAGTACTCCGGTACCCGGGTCGTTGCTGCACGGGGTGGTCATGTGCCCGGCGCGATAAACCTGGACTGGTTGGAACTGATGGACCCGCAGCGCCAGCTGAGGCTCGTCACCAATCTTGCAGAGGTCATAGCTGCCAAAGGATTTGATCAGGCAGAATCCGTTATCACACATTGCCAGACTCATCACCGATCAGGCCTGAGCTATCTGGCAGGCAAACTGCTTGGTCTGAATATAAGCGCCTACCACGGCAGCTGGTCAGAATGGGGTAATGACCCCGATACTCCCATCGATAACCCGGCCCTCTGACATGTTCACCCAACTGCAGAAAATCCTGCCGAAACACCTTCTCAGCAGAATCGTCGGTCGCCTTGCCGCCTCCGAGAACAGGGTTATCAAGACTCTCTTCATCAACCTCATCTGCTACTTCTATCCGATAGATCTGGAGGAGGCAGAACGCCCTGACAGGAGTGACTACCAGAGCTTTAACGACTTTTTCACCCGGTCACTGAAACCAGATGCCAGGCCTTTGAATGGTCGTCTTTCGAGCCCTGCTGATGGCTTGGTCGCCGCGCTGGGTGCCATTCGGGAGAACACACTCATACAATCCAAAAAGCACAGCTACAGCGTCCAGGAATTGCTGGCCGACGACACGGATGACTTTGCCAACGGGTCTTTCATTACCATCTACCTAGCACCGCACAACTACCACAGGGTTCACACGCCCTGCGCCGCCGAGCTCCAGAAAGCTGCTTATATCCCCGGTGAGCTCTTCTCAGTGAACCAGTCAACTGCCGAGAATCTACCTAATCTGTTTGCCCGACACGAACGTCTGGTCTGCCGATTTGACACCGACGATGGAGCCATGGCCCAGGTTCTGGTTGGC
>CAXPUI010000432.1:0-4436 GCA_964220205.1 Candidatus Allofontibacter communis
GTTACCAGCCGGAGCCTATTGTGGTCCCTGAAGGGGAGCTGTTCCCTGACGATACAGGTAATTTCGATGTTGAGGTCGCCGCAGAAATTCGTGACGCGGCGTTTGACCTGATCAGGAAGATCCGTGATGAAGGGGCTGAGCTTCCGCCTGCACCGGATGTATCTCGTATGCAGCAGATGATGGAGTTCTCCACGGCGGAACCCGTCGATGTTGATTTTTGTACCATGCTGCTTGAAGAGACACGTTTTGTGGATCGTGATGTGGCCTGGAAAGAACCCATCCAGGCGATAAGTGCGGCGAAGCGCGAGGAGTTCAAGGTCATCGTGGTTGGAGCCGGAATGTCGGGGATCTGTACCGGTATCAAGCTCAAGGAGGCAGGTATTGCTTTTACGATGCTGGAAAAGAATGACGCAGTGGGAGGCACCTGGTACGAAAACACCTACCCGGATTGCGGGGTCGATACGCCGAATCACTTTTACTCCTACTCCTTCGAGCGCAATCCCAACTGGTCGGGTTACTTTTCCAAGCGGGACGAGTTGCACCAATATTTTGAGGGCTGCGTAGACAAGTTCGACTTACGCCAAAATATCCGGCTCAACACTGAGGTCCGAAAAATGCAGTTGCATGCCGCGACTGGACGTTGGGATGTCACCGTGGCTGACCAGGATGGTAACGAAAGTGTTTTGTCTGCAAATGCGGTTATCAGTGCGGTCGGCCAGCTTAACAGACCGGTTGTACCCGACTTTGAGGGACTCAGTGATTACCAGGGTGAGTCTTTTCATTCCGCCCGATGGCGCCATGATGTGTCTTTGGAGGGCAAGCGGGTCGCTGTTATTGGGACGGGCTGTTCAGCGGTACAGCTGGTCCCAAAAACTGCAGACCAGGCAGCCCATGTGACTGTATTCCAGCGGACTCCCCACTGGATAGCGCCGAACAAGGACTACTATCGTCCGGTCGAGCCCGGGTTGCTCTGGGCGTTGAATCACGTCCCGCTATATGCGGAGTGGCATCGAGCAAGAATGATTTTCAGTTTTATGGACAGGAACTGGGGCGCGGTCCCTGCTGATCCGGATTGGCCGCACCCGGACAGGGCCATGAGCGAGGCCAACAATGAACTGAGAGAGGGGCTGACGGCCTATATCAGCGAACAGCTCGGGGACAAGCAGGAGTTATTGGATATCTGTGTGCCGGACTTTCCGGTGTTTGGTAAACGACTCATTGTGGACAATAACTGGTACCAGACCATGGCCCGCGACGATGTCTCGCTCACGGATGAGCGGATTGAGAGATTCACAGAGACAGGTATTGAGACCGCGGACGGGCAGTTGCATGAATTTGATGTAGTGGTGTTCGCCACAGGGTTCAACAGCAACAGAGTCCTCTGGCCGATGGACGTAGTGGGCAGCTCCGGGACCAGTCTGGATGCGCGTTGGGGAGACTATCCTCAGGCGTACAAGGGGATCCTGGTGCCGGACTATCCCAACCTGTTCTGTCTCTATGGGCCCAACACCAACATTGTTCATGGGGGCAGTATCATCTACAACACGGAGTGCCAGGTTCACTACGTGATGCAGTGTCTGGCACTCATGTTGTCACGGGATTCATCGACTCTCGAAATTCCACAAGATGCGACCGACGAGTACAACGAGGAGGTGCAGGCAGTCAGCGAAACGCTGGCATGGGGGCATCCGGGTGTTCAGAGCTGGTATAAAAATTCTGCGGGCAAGGTGGTCAATAACTCGCCTTTCAGTAATCTGGAATACTGGGCCCGGACCCATGATGTAGAGCCGAACCGTTACCGCATGCAATAGGCCAGCAGAGTGGCGTTTTGTGGGATCAGGTCGGGCGGAGTCAACCGTCTGCACCTGCGAGGTGTTGTTCCAGGAAGGTATCGATGGCTTTTGCCTGATCGGGATCTTCGTCTGTATCCATGTGCCCCCGCCCTGGAAGCAGCTTGAAGGTATAGTCGGGAACAACGCCGGTCATGCGTTCCAGGCAGGGCAACTCAATGTCGTGTTCCCCGCAGATGCCCAGGACGGGAACATCGATGGCTCGTATCTCTGCCTCTGACAAGTTGATGATATCGACCATGCCACGAAAGGTTGCTGCTAGGGCGCCGAGGTCTTTGCCCCTGAGCATCAGGTCAGCCATGGCCAGGCCGTAAGGGTCTGTATCGAAATAACCCTCGCCACCGGTCTCCTTGATCCAGGGGGCCAGGCTGCCGTGTGTCTCGATTGATGCCCCTGCACGACGGTAATTGTTTGCTTCCTGCTCGCGTGACCAACCAGACCCGATCAGGACCAGTCCGTCGATCATCTGTGGATGACTCACTGCCAGGCGTAACGCCATCTCTGCACCGGCAGAGGCACCAATCACACAGGCACGGCTGACGCCTGTGTGGGTCAGAAGTGCCGCAATGTCATCGACCATCTGCAGGCCGTAAGCATCCGGATTCCCGGGGATGTCGCTGCCTCCCTGGCCGCGATAATCGATGGCGAGCAGTCGAAACCTGTTCCTGAGGCGCTTAACCGTGTCGTTCCAGGCAGAAGAGTCGCCGATGATGCCATGTACCAGTACAACCACTGGCCCATCGCCGTCGTCTGTGTAGGTCAACCGTGTCCCTGCAGACTCGAATGTGGCGTATCGGCTGCTGAACGCACGATCAAACGCAACTTTTTGCCTGAGCCAGAACAAGATGACTCTGGCGATGAAATACCTGAGCAATCTAGTCCCAGCGACCGTGCAGGGCCTTTGCCTTGCTAAAGTCTGGTCCCTCCCGTCCGAATCCGAGGAAGTTGTTGACACCCACAAGGTCCGCAAAACGGGGGGGGTTGCGGTCCAGCATTTCCTGCGTTACGCCTTCCCTGATCAGTTCCTGGGTACGGATATAAGATCGACAATAAACCACCGCTGCATTCAGGCGCAGACCTGGAACCTTGCGTTCGTAGGCACCATGCCAGCAGTTGCCGGCGGTGACCACGACAGAGCCGGCTTTCATTTCTAAGGGGATACAGTCCCGGTTCGCATACACGTCTGTCTCCTTGCCCACTGGCCGCCGCAGCCATTGATTACTCCCCGGGACGACAGCAAAGGCACCCTTGTCTCGCTCGTAGTCCACCAGCGCGTAGTTAGCTACCGAGACTGAGGGTGGGTTAGTCAGATGCAGGGTCCACTGGTCGGTGTGCAGAGGCAGAGACGGGTCTCCTTTGGCTCGTACGTGAGAATAAACGGTGGAGAGGACCATGCTCCTGCCAAGGAGGTACTGCATCAGTGCGATGGTATATTCGTTCTGGACCAGTTCTTCGAAGACCGGGTCTTCAAAAAGGAGATAGCAGCCTTCCCGCAAGTTACCGCCATCCCAGGTGTCGAGGTCGAGAGCCTTCCCGCTCTTGTCAGCGGTCTGAGCGAGGATCACCTCTCGCATCTTCTCGACCATGTCCATAGGAATGGCATCGGGAACAACGGTGAACCCCTGTTCCTCAAGTTCCACGACATGGGCTTCGAGTTTCAGTCTGCGTATCTCTGCAAACACCAGTTCTCTTGAAGTAGGCTCGACTTCTGTTTGATCGATTGCTTCGCTCATCGTCACGTGTCTCCCTGGTTTCAGCACCACCCTATCATGAACATCTGCTGGCTGGTAAGTCGATGCTGTTCGGCTAGGTAAAGGATCGTTGACCGTTATCCTGTTCCCCCGCTTCAGGCTTCATCGCCATGGCCTCGATTGATCTGCCTGAGTTCCGGGTAAAGACGATCAAGGATGATCATGCTGAGGGCAAGCAGTACGGCGCTGGCCAGTAATGCAACATCGATCCCGATGTACTCCGCCAATGCACTCATTGGCATCATGCCGAGCGGCATGAGGCCGAAGGTCATCATCAGGATACTCATGATACGGCCTCGAAACTCCTCCTTGACGACCAGCTGGATGACGCTCATGTGCAGTGAGCCGAGTAGTGTGCCGAACAGGCCGGTCAAGGCGCAGGCGATCAGTGCCAGCTCCACCTGGGTCATCAGGGCCATTACGCCGAGCGACAGGGCCCAGAAATAGGCGGCGCGGAACATGAATCGCCCTTTGCTGCTGAAGTCTCCCAGTCGTGCCAGAATCATGGAGCCGAGGAAAGCGCCGGTACCGCTGGCCGTCATCAGCAGACCAAGATCATCGGGACCACCGTTGAGAATGTCCTGGTTGAAGGCCGGGAGCAGAAACACCGCGACCATACCGAACATGAAGGGAATGAAGCCGATCAGCATCAGGCCGAACATGAGCCGGTCTTCTATCATATAGAGGAGTCCTTGTTTGGTGTCCTCCAGCGGCGAAGTCTCTTCTTCCCTGGCGGCAGGCACGCCACGGTGCTTCAGCATGGCGGTGCTGATCAAAGCGATCGTATACATACCGGTAATGATGAAAAAGACGATGCCGACACCATAGGTCGAGG
>CAXPUI010000433.1:0-2237 GCA_964220205.1 Candidatus Allofontibacter communis
GGGTTGTTCAACGTACTGATATAAATTAGGGTGCCTACAACCTAGCGATTCTAAGAGAGCCTTATGGCAGTTACGCTCTTTACCGCGTGCCTCGGCACCGAGACGAACTCATTTTCGCCAATTCCAACCGGTCTGGAATTGTTCAAACGCTCCATGTTCATTAGAAACGGCGAGCATGGCGAACACCCAGGGCTCTTTGCGTTACCACTGATCGAGTGGAAACGCCTTGCGCTAGAACGTGACTGGGAGGTTGTTGAAGGGCTTGCTGCCTTCGCGACACCTGCAGGTACAACGACCAAACCGGCCTATGAGGCCTTGCGGGATGAGATTCTCGAAGACTTGGAGCGGGCCATGCCGGTCGATATCGTCATGCTCAATCTGCATGGTGCAATGATCGCCGATGGCTACTTTGATGCTGAAGGCGATCTGTTGCGCTGCATCCGGGACCGTATCGGACCCGATATTCCCCTGCTTGCGGAACTCGACCTGCATGGACATCAAACGCAGCTCAAACTCGATATGGCAGACGTCCTCATCTATTACAAAGAGTACCCGCATATTTATTCGGTGAAACGCGCACGTGAACTGTTTGATATCGCGGCACGGATGCTGGAAGACGGTTTGAAGCCTGCTATGGCGATGCATGACTGCAGGATGTTGGGAATTTATCCGACGACACGTGAACCGATGATCAGCTTCGTGAAACGAATGCAGGCCCTTGAGCAGGAACCAGGAATCCTGTCAGTCTCTTTGGCTCATGGCTTCCCGTGGGGGGATACCCCTGAAGTTGGTACCCGTGTAGTGGTGGTGACCGACAATGATGAAGAACTTGCCAGACAAACTGCGGACACGCTCGGGCAATGGGTTTGGCAAAACCGTGATGATCTTCTGGCACCATTCATTTCTCAAGAAACAGCGATCGCCAATACATTACAAGCGCCCCCAGGAGACGCGCCGTTTGTGATCGCGGATACGGCGGATAACACCGGTATCGGCGCCGCCGGTGATTCCACTTTTGTCCTACAGGCATTGATTGATCGAGGCGTTGGCGGTTATGCAATCTCGCCGCTTTGGGACCCGGGTGCTGTGGATTTGGCTTTCGAAGCGGGGCTTGGCGCGTCCCTGCTGATGCGCATCGGCGGCAAGCTGGGTCCGGCTTCTGGTGCACCTGTCGACACGACCGTAACGGTCATGGGCTTGAAACACAAAGGCAGACAGTCGTTTGGCGGGTCTTCTGCACCGTTGGGCGATATGGCCTGGTTACGCATTGGCGATGCGGAAGATGATGACAATGCCATTGATGTAGTTTGTAACAACCACCGGGTGCAGGCCTTTCACCCGGACTGTTTTTCAGAGGTTGGTCTTGACCCCATGAAGGTCAAATCACTGGTAGTGAAGTCCACCCAGCACTTTCATGCTGGCTTTGGTCCTATTGCGCGAGAGGTGTTGTACGCGGCAACTGAAGGCACAGGATCGATGGACTATGCAAATCTGCCGCACGAGCATGTGAAAGCACCCTTGTGGCCAGGCGTGCCTGACCCACATGATGAATCCTAGCGTTTACCCTCAGGTGCTGACTGACACCTGTCGCTACGACGATCATTGTTTCAGAAGCAGATCTGCCGCCTTCTCGCCGATCATGATGCAGGCTGCGTTGGTATTACCCGAAACCACATAGGGCATGACCGAGGCATCGGCGATGGACAAGTTCTGCATGCCGATGACGCTGAGGTTGGGGTCAACCACCTTACCGATGGCGCAGGTGCTCGTGGGGTGATAACCGGTACCGAGGTCGTCACGCACATACTCTAAAATCTGGTCATCATCGTTGATGTCGAACGTATTGTTCGGCGACACACGGCCAGTGACATGGGGTTGCATTGCCTCGCTATCAAAGAACGTTGCCATCATCCTGACTCCTCGCACCATGGTGATGCGGTCAAGTTCGGTTGCGAGGTAATTGGCACAAATACGAGGGTGTTCTTCGGGTTGTTTGGATTTGATATGCAGACTCCCACGCGATTCTGGTCTGTTCTGATACATTGCTGCCGTCAGTTGGGGAAGTGGGGCAGCCATGATTTTCCCGGCCGCGTTGTACAGCGTTGAACCAGAGGCAAAGAAAAACTGCACGTCCGGGGCGTCAAGCCCCTCACGCGTTGCACCAAAACCGCCTGCAGGTGCAGAGCCTGTTGTCAGCGGCCCTTTTCTTCTGAAGAGCCAGTTGGCGGCTGCAAGCC
>CAXPUI010000434.1:0-3721 GCA_964220205.1 Candidatus Allofontibacter communis
TGAGTATCCAGCTGTAGAGAGCAACACCTGTAAAAACGACGACCGGCATCACCGCCATCACCAATGGCAGATTTTCCGCACCATAGGCTGCTTTGAATAGTACTGTGGAAGACGACCAGATGAATTCGTAACCAGCGAGCGTGAACATCGCGGATGCGGCCATCCGGCCGGCCACGCGATACTCTTGGGTAAATTTCATAGCGACTTCCACTCTAGTTCAGCGTGGAACTTGACATACAAGACCGAAATCCGCAAATTGCGCCCTTTTCGACGACCTTCTACGGCATGCTAAAAGCACCAGAACTCAAACCTGCTAATCCCAGATTTTCATCCGGCCCTACGGCAAAACGACCGGGTTGGCACATTAACCAGCTAGTTACAGACTCTCTGGGCCGATCGCATCGCGCCAGAGAACCCAAAAACAGACTGAAAAAAGTTATTACCGAAAGCCGCGAAATCCTTGGTATACCTGATGATTACCTGGTCGGTATCGTACCGGCCTCTGATACCGGCGCTTTCGAGCTGGCCATGTGGACAATGCTCGGAGAAAGAGGCGTCGACATCTTGAGCTGGGAGAGTTTCGGTGCCGGTTGGCTGGGAGATATCAGGGACCAGCTTAAATTGTCAGACATTCGTGATATCTCTGCAGGCTATGGCGACATTCCTGACCTGGCCGAACCAGATACGGTGAATCGCGACGTGGTCTTTGCCTGGAACGGTACCACGTCTGGGGTCTGCATCCCTGATGCCGAGTGGATTGCAGACGAACGCCAGGGACTGACTTTCTGCGACGCGACGTCGGCGGTTTTCGCGATGCCCTTGGCCTGGCACAAGCTCGATGTGACCACCTGGAGCTGGCAGAAGGTGATGGGTGGGGAAGCTGCCCATGGTATGCTCGTACTCTCACCATCTGCAGTCAGGCGGCTGGAGTCCTACACACCAGCATGGCCATTGCCGAAAATATTCAGGCTGGTGAAGAAAGGCAAGCTGGGGCTCGATCTTTTTGAAGGTGCAACCATCAATACACCCTCCATGCTGGCTGTCGAAGATCAACTCGATGCATTGGCCTGGGCCAGATCAATCGGGGGATTGAATGCGCTCATCAAAAGATCGACTGACAATCTAAATACCATTGCCGACTGGGTCTCGATAACGGATTGGGTCAGCTTCCTGGCAGGAGACAAAGCGACAAGATCATCTACCTCTATCTGCCTGAAAATCACAGATAGCTGGTTTGCAGATAAACCCGAAGACGAACAGAGGCAATTGCTGCGATCCCTCGCAACCAATCTCGAGGAGGCTGAGGTCGCCTATGATATTGGTGGTTACCGTGATGCGCCACCCGGACTTCGTATCTGGGGAGGAGCAACGGTTGAAACCGATGACATCAACGCCCTGCTACCCTGGCTTGATTGGGCCTACCACTCGCTGAAAGTTTGAAATTGCTTGCGATGGCGGCAAGGAATACACTGCCGGCATGACATTGGCAGAACTCGGTTGGAGTCATTTCTTCGCTACACAGATCCAGGCCTCTGAAGCTGCTTTAAGGCCTGCCCGCGTCACTCGACAGGATATAAACGGATACCAGCTGATTAGCGCCGAGGGCGAATTACAAGCCACGCTACCTGGCAGGCTTAGACGCTCGGCCTACTCAAAGGCGGATCTACCTACCGTCGGCGATTGGGTATTGACCTCAGCCATCACCGGTGGAGAGAAAGACAACGTGCAGATCGAGAGACTGCTCGAACGCCAGAGCCGTTTCTCTCGCCAGGAAGCAGGGGAATCGATAGACGAACAGGTCATCGCTGCTAACGTCGACACCACATTCATTGTCTGCGGACTTGACGACGACTTTAATCCTGCAAGAATCGAACGCTATCTGCTGCTCAGTCGCAACAGCGGCACCCAGCCCGTTATCCTCCTGAACAAGACAGACATCTGCGACAATCAGGAATTGCTTCTTGATCGTTTGAGGCCCATCGCGAAAGCGACCCCTTATTATTTCATCAGCGCAAAAGACAACCTTGGCCTCGAAGCAATCGATCCGTACCTGGCTGCTGGCGAGACCTGTGCCCTGATCGGGTCATCCGGCGTTGGCAAGTCGACGATCATCAATGTTTTACTGGGCTATGACCGCTTCACCACCGGCGCGGTCAGGACAACTGACAGTCGCGGTCGTCACACGACGACTTTCAGGGAAATGGTCAGGTTGCCTTGTGGTGCTCTGATTATAGATACACCAGGGATGCGCGAGTTACAGGTCTGGGCGGATAGCAACGCACTGGAACAGAGTTTCGAAGACATCGTTGAACTGGCGTTAGGCTGCAAGTTTTCGGACTGCCAACACGTCAGTGAACCAGGCTGTGCCATAGCCCAGGCTATCAGTGATGGCGACCTGCCAGCGGAGCGATTCGAGCGTTACATAAAACTAAGGCGCGAGCTTTCCGAATTGGATTCACAACAGGTCGCGGCCACCCGGGCGGAAAGGAAGCAGGCTCGTCGCCGTATATCGAAGCTTTTGAGAAATCGTCCTGATAAAAGGGACTAGCGCTCCCCGCTGCTTCAGCAAATCAGTATTTTCGGTCCGGCGGTTTCTTCAGGCCTTTTCTTCAGACGTCTTCCAGCATCTTTCGAAGCTCTTCCTGTCTGCGTTTTTCCCCGGCGATATACCTGATGTACTGCCTGGTCTGCTTTTTCATCCGGGAGTCACCGAGCTTTGCAGCGTCGCGGAAGGCACGGGTCGCCGAATCCCATCTCTCAAGCTGCATCAGCGATATACCCTTCCAGAAGGCGATGTCATCAGGATCATCTGTGTCGCCTTTCTTCTGAGCCTCATTGTAAGCATCAACCGCTTCTTTATGGCGATCTTCCTGTGCAAGTGCCTGAGCGAGCCGATAATGTAGTTCGCCATTTTCTGCGAACCGGGTTGCCTCACGCCAGGCGTCAATGGCCAGGTCCGTCTCCTGAGCCATCGTGTAGGCGGTGGCGAGCAGCGTCAGGTTCTTCTCATTTTCTTCTATCAGCCCTTCCTTGAAGCCCTTGTCGAGTATCTGCGAGGCCTCATAAGGAACCGATGCGCCCAGCAAACGTTGAGAAAGCATCACGACTTCCATTTCTCGAGCCAGGAACCCCTGAATATAGGCGGCGTAATAGGCTGAGAGCGATTTGTCATCCCATTCTTTCTCACTGTACATCCCTGCCAGGTACATCCAGTACTGTTTCTTTGGATAGAAGGTGATCAGCGTCTCAAGAACGCGGATAACGTTATCCGTGTCCTGGAACTCGTTGTAGAGCACCACCTGGAGGTAATACCAGTTCTCTTTAACTTCTTTCTGCTGCTCCTTCGCAATCTCCTCTACGCGGATCGCCCATCGTAATGATTCACGAAAATTCTCGAGCTGGTAGTAGGCAGTGGCCTTGATAAAGGTCACGCCAGCATCCGGTGCCGCCTGAAGCGCTTGCCAACGATCAATGTACTGAATGGCGAGCTCGTATTTCTCTTCGGAATAATAGAGCTGGAACAGTGCACGTAATGAAGAAATCTCCAGTGCCTCCGTGATAGTGCCCTGCTCGAGAATCTGCTCGTATGAGCGGATCCTCCAGCAGGGCACTATCTCGGAGGCGCTGGAGATTTCTTCATTACGTGCACTGTTCCATCTCTATTATTCCGAAGAGAAATACGAGCTCGCCATTAAGTACATTGATAGTTGGCAAGCGCTTC
>CAXPUI010000435.1:0-3512 GCA_964220205.1 Candidatus Allofontibacter communis
GTTCAGGTTCAGCAAGCGCAGCCCTTCGGCTGGTTGCGCTATTTTCAGCAGGGCTTCGCCGAACCAGTTGTCATCAACAAGATCGTATATGTCACCGCGATCCAGCCAGACCTGTTGTTTCGGTGCCAGCGAACTGATCAGGATCCGATCACTGTCACCAATGACGTCGCCATTGCTGTCGTAAAGGGTGCCACGGATGTTCTCCAGCGTATCGAGCCCCACGTTAATGAAGCGAATATAACTGGTGTGGGGTGAGTCCAGCCCTTCAATATTGTCAACCTGCCCCTGCGTAACACAGTTTGTGTTGCTGACCAGTCCACTGGGACTGGTCAGTTTCGTCATTAGTTCGAATCCTGCTGTACTTGTAACTTCAAGCATGGCAGGACCAACCCAGGGGGGAGTGTTGAAAATGATCTCAAGGTCCTCTGATGAAAGTATTAACCTGCCATTGGGAGGAATGACGTTGTCGTGCAGGGGCTGCCCTGCCGCTCCCAGCATCTCCCCGCTCGAGGCATAAAGCGTACCGGTAAATCGCTGGTTGCTGTCCGCTGAATTGAGGATGTGGGTCCGGGAAACATTCTGACTGGTCGACGTAGTCTGGAGATAAACCATGCCTGTAACCACATCATCCGTATCAGGCACCCCATCACCATTCTCGTCGATGACAACGGGACTGAAATCGATGTAGGTGCCGGTGATATGGTTAAGTTCGACCGGCCCGTCGTCATCAGCCTTTCTCGACAACAGGGTAACCTCCACATCGTCCGGACCGATGACGACGATACCCTCGATATCGATCGTGAAAGCCTGGTCCGCCGGGAATGGGCTATCGCCTGTTTCTGCTCGCCAGGTAACACTCGCATCACCGGCTAGCCCGCCTGTAAACAGGCTCCACTGAAGCGCCCCGTCCACGGTCAGTGATGGTGACTCAGCAAAGGTCGCCCCATCGCTGAGTTCAAGAGACAATCTCACCTCATAATCCGACGCGATAACCTCGGTGCTGACGACCGCGCATAAATCCAATTCACCCGACAGGGAATTGCTCACGAGCCCTCCCGAGACATAGTCTTCACCGTTAACACTGACAGGTGTGATCGTATCTTCAGGGCAACCCAGGGCAACCGGTCCAAGGGCCGCAGCCCCCAGGAAAACCATGAGCCTGGTCGTGGCAGATACCGAACGTCTGGACACAGCCATCATGGACCTGCTCCTGTTTCATAACAGGAAAAATTGAAGAAGGTATGATTGGCTGTGTAGATCAAATTCAGGAGCCGGAGATGGTCGGGTGGCGATTCGATGCGCAAACTGGCCTCACCAGCCCAACTCACACCAACAAGCCGCTCGAGGTCATCGCGATTGACCCAGACCTGTTGCCTGGGACCAAGAGATGACACCAGAACTCGACTCCCGGCACCAATAATCTCGCCTTCATGGTTGTATAGGGTTCCCTTGACCTCGCCGAGCTCCACGTCGCCGATATTAATAAGACGGATATAACTCACATCAGGTGAATTGCTTCCCTCGACATTGTGGACCTGCGCTTGCCTCACGCAGTTGGTGTTGCTGACCAGACCACTCGGGCTGGTCAATTTGGTCATCACCCTAAAACTGTTCGTACCCTGGACCTCAAGCAACGCAGGCCCGGACCAGGGCGCGGTACCGAACAAGTCCTCAAGCGCCTCTGAAGATAAGATCAGGCGCTGATTGGGCTTGATTTCACCGAGATGCAGTCTCAGCTTCTCATCACCAAGCAGACCACCCGACGAGTCGTAGAGAGAACCCGTAAAAATCTGCGAACCATCGGATGTATTAATAATGTGCGAGAGCGACACATTCTCACTCAACGATGTTGTCTGCAGATAGACACGACCCGTAATCAGCGTGCCTGATCTCAGCGGATCAAGAGGGAAGGCATCTTCATTGTCCAGAACCCCGTCACCATCATCATCGTTGTCACAGACGTCGCCCAGGTTATCACCATCGGTATCTGTCTGGGTGTGATTGGCGACAACGCTGCAGTTGTCTAGATCATCAATTATCCCATCGCCATCCTGATCGATGACAACCGGGCTGAAGTCGATATAGGTTTCCGTCATCTGGAAGAGTTCTATCGTACCCGAGCCGTCCTCTCCCTCGACCCGGACGGTAACCAGTACGTCCTCCGGACCTGCGACCACGACTGCCTGAATGTCAACCTCAAACGTCTGGTTCGCCGGCAATTGACCCTGACCGGTTGAGCTGGACCAGGTCACAGTTGAATCACGGATGTCACCACCTGCGGCGAGTGCCCACTGCAGCCCACCGGTGACCGTTAAAGATGGCGGTGACAGGGCAAACGCCGCATCAGAACTCAGCTCGACACTGAGCCTGATTTCAACGTCAGCGTCGACGGCCATCTCATTGAGGACGCCGCAAAGATTCAGGATATTCGAGGAGCCATCAGAGACCCGGCCACCGTCAAGATAGCTGTTACCGTCCAGGTTCGCTGTCGCGCCTGCCTGATCGATACAACTCAGACCGTTAAACCCATTGGTGGCGTCTAACGGATAGGCATCGTCGTCATCCGCTAAGCCGTCGCCGTCATCGTCCGTGTCACAGGCATCTCCCTCGCCATCATTGTCCAGATCAGACTGATCATTATTTGCTGCGGCTACGCAGTTATCCAACTCATCTTGAATGCCATCGTCGTCCAGATCATTACCACTATTGGCCGCAGGTGCCAGCGAGAGGTTGCCGGTAGCCCCGCCATCCTGAAGCACAACACCCGTTCCTGAGACAAGAGAACGTCGAACCGCTCCCACCCGGTTCACCAGGGCACTTCTCACTTCTACCGGGAGCGCCCCAGGAGACGCCAGCTCAAGATCGCCTGTGCCAGCGGCGTCCGCAAAAAAATGAAGGATCAGAAACCACACAATCGTAAAGGATGTGGCTGTGGACGCTAGCAAAGCGAGCACCTGGCATACTATTCAAGACTTGACCCTGATTTTACCGATCGTCGCGAAGATAGATACCACTCATTATCTGGGACCAGGTGATTTTCATGGCACCCGCCGGACCCTGTCTGCCAGGGACAGACACCGGGCAGAGGACATGCCGGTGACTGCATCAAGAGCAAAGCGGTGTTGCGTCTAACCAGGCCAGGTGTGCAAAAAACCTGCCACGACTTCATCATGCCGCGCCAACCCCCATTCCAGGTATTTTCGTCGCATAAGCGCCAGATGTTCCCGGCCGAACAATCCTACGCGGCGGCCTTTATCCCTATCATGGAAGACATAATGCGGCACACCAACCAGGCCTTCTGACTCGGCTTGGGCGCTGATGGTCACCAGCTGAGCCTGGGCATCGCCATCGTCATCCAGGAAAGTTCCCAGACCGCTCGTATCGACCCCGACTTTATGGCATGCAGCAATCAGATCGCGCGATGATTCGAGCTCAAAGTCCCGCCAGCCAGACCCCCAACCCTGCAGATAGACACACATGGCAAAGGGGACTTCCAACCCTTGAGTTTTGGC
>CAXPUI010000436.1:0-5692 GCA_964220205.1 Candidatus Allofontibacter communis
GCCCAAGCATTTCCTCGAGATGACCCGCAAGACCGAAGCCGGTAATGTCGGTACAGGCATGAATGTCATACTGATCCAATTCCTCCGCTGCTGCGCGGTTAGACAACAGCATCCCGTCAATCGCGTGCTGTACCCAATCTCCCCGGGCCTGGTATTGCCTGTAGGCCGCCAACAGCGTTCCGGTACCCAACGCTGTGGTCAATATAAGCACATCACCTGGTTGCGCTCCGCTTTTAGGCCACGCCATACCTTCGCTGACCAAACCGTTCACCGTAAAACCTATGCTCAGTTCGAGACCTTCGCTGGTATGCCCGCCGAGCAGCCGAGCGCCCTCCTCCTCGAGTTGATCCACGGTTCCCTGCATAATTTGAGTTAGAAGGCCGCGGGTGATATCCGGTTTAGCAAATGGCAGAGTCAAAGCAATCAAGGCACTGTCAGCGACACCTCCGCATGCATAAATATCTGAAAATGCGTGACAGACCGCAATGCGCGCCTGCAGGTAGGGATCATCAATGACGGATCTGAAATGATCGACGGACTGTATCAGTTGCTTGTTATCAGGGACATCTACCTGGGCAGCATCGTCAGTCGGCGCAGCGTCCCCCAGCAGTTCGCCGACAACATCCGCCAGCAGGTCTGCGCTCACTTTTGAACCGCAACCACCACAGAACATCAGGTCATCGTATTCCTGGAGCAACGGACTGGTCGGCGCAGTTTGCATCGCAGGCAGGTCTGCAAAACGCTGCATGAAGCGACGATCGATCCAGTCCTTCCAGCGCCAGACCCAATCGCCAGAAAAACTGATGCCATTGCGGCTGGCAACGGCATGCCTCCCCCCGGTCGTAATGAGAGCGAGATACCGGCTTTGCGGCCTGAAAGCCAGGAGCGACTCGCTATGCAGTAACCTGCGAATATTCCGATAAAGCGGCATACCCTGACGAACCGCGAAGACCCCCGCTTTCGGCCTGGGATGTGCTGTCATAGCGGCACAATCACCAACCGCAAATATGTTGTCATAAGATTCTGTCTGCAGGGTCTCCCTGACCAGAACAAATCCATGGGAATCCACCGCGAGACCGGCCAGACGAAACCAGTCCTGGGCAGCAGCCTGCGTAACGCAGAAGACCCTGTCCGCATCGAGCTGCCGTCCATCACTCGCATAGAGGACGCCATCGGCGTGATGATCAGCGTGAAAGTCCCAATGCAGGCTGACATTTCTGGCCGCAAACACCTGCTTAAATTTGCGCTGGACGCTCGCTGGAAATTCAGAGAGCAGCCCTCTCCCTTCAGTGACCAGGTGTATGCGAGGCCGCTGCGCTGAACCACGCCCGTCGAAAAAGTGGTCGACCGCCAGGCACAGTTCCACACCTCCGGCACCGGCGCCTACAAACACCAGGTTTTCCAGTTGTTCCTGACCTGAAGCTTCAACAAAATGCTGCCACCTCTCAAGGAACAGGCTGATGGGTTTCACTGGAATCACAGCGTCGCCTGTCAGCCCCCCGGGAACGGGTGTCGAACCAACATCAATAGACAGCAGGTCATAGCGGCTGGGAGGCCTGCCACTGATCTCAAGCATCTGCTGCACTGGATCAAGGCCAGTCACACTTCCTCGAATAAAATCCGCACCGGCAAACTGACAAAGCGGGACAAGATCAATATAGACTTCATCCCGGTTGTAATGGCCCGCGATCAGACCCGGCAGCATGCCACTGTAGGGTGTCGATGTCTCCGGACTGATCAGGGTAACTTTCAGGCCAGGAATAGGCTGCATGGCCAGCATACGCAGAAAAATCACGTGACTGTGACCACCGCCGGCCAGCACCAGTTCACGAACCATGGGGGTCTGCATCATGGGGCCGCCTTTACTACCTGAAACTGTAACTCATGCAAAGTGTGATACAGCCCCTGTAATTCAAGCAGTTCTGCATGCGTGCCATATTCAGCCACTTCACCGCCCTCTAACACGAGCACTTTGTCAGCCTGCTGAATCGTTTGCAGTCGATGAGCAATCAGTATTGCCGTTCGATTAACCAATAATTTCTGCAAACCATCCTGAATAAGCAATTCAGTTTCAGTATCGATACTGGCTGTCGCCTCATCCAGCACCAGGACCTCAGGGTCGGCCGCAAGAACCCGTGCAAACGCCAGCAGTTGTCGTTGTCCTTGTGAAAGATTGGAACCTCGCTCCAATAACGGCGTGTCATAACCCTGCGGCAGATTCATGATGAAATCATGAGCATTGACGGTCATCGCCGACTCAATCGCCTTGTCCCTTGATACCTTGTCACTATCCAGCGCAATATTGTCCAGAATCGTTCCGGAAAAGATGTGGAAATCCTGCAGGACCACACCGATACGGGTCCTGATATCTCTCGAATGCAGCCTGTTTATATCGACACCATCAAGAAAAATCATCCCGTCAGGAAAGTCGTAGAAGCGTCCCAGCAGACGAATCAGCGTGCTCTTGCCCGCGCCGGTTGGCCCGACAATGGCGAGTTTTTCGCCAGCATCCACCCGGAATGACACCTGGTTCAAAATTGGTTTATCAGGTTCGTAAGAAAAGCTCAGATTATCGAATTCAATACTTCCCTGGACACGATCAGGAAGCCGGACCGGCTGAGCGGGCTCATGGACCTGCTCGTCCCAATCTAATGCCTGAAAAATCCGCTCACCGCTCGCCATGGCCCTGAACAGGACATTCAATTGTTCCCCAAGAGTGACCACCGGTGTGAACAGCATATTCATGAAGCGGGTAAAAAGAATAACCCCACCTATCGTCATCTCATCCTGAACGACCTCACCCGCTCCAAACCAGATAATCAACCCCAGACCAATCGCTGTCAGGCTATCATTAAAAGCACCATAGAATGTCGACAGGTTGATCGACTGATACTCATAACGCCGATTCTCTTTATTGAGTTGCGTGTATCCGAGTATGTTTCGGCGTTCACGCCCACTGAGCTGAACTACCTGCAGTCCTGAGAGATTTTCCTGGAGGTTCTGATTCATCGCGGACACGCTGTTCCGAACCAGCCGAAAAACCTCCCGTGACGCTCTTCTGAAAAAGTAGGTGGTGAGACCGACAATCGGCACCAGGCAAAGCAATATCAGGGTCAGCTTCACACTGGCGCTGAACATAACCAGCAGGGCGACGAAAAAAGGGACAAATTCCCCCACCAGCGAGCCCATGCCCCGCAACATTTCGTAAAGGGCTTCCACGTCATTAGTCACGCGGGTCATTATGCGACCAACCGGGACCTTATCGTAGAAAGAGCTCGGGCGTGTTTCCATGTGGCTGAACAGATCTTGTCGCAGATCACGAAGGCCCTTGACGATGGCACCGGAAAGCGTCATTCGATGCCAGTGCCCGGCCAATGCGACGATACTCATCAGGATCGCAAACAGAATGCCCGCAGCAAACAGCGGGCTGACCTCAAGAAGCACTTCTACCTGCTTCGTCAGTTCGATCATCCCAAGATCAGGCATCTCGGACTCGGTCTCACCGACGATAATGTAATCGACCAGGACCCTTGAGATAAGAATTTCCATGACGACAGTTGCATAGCTCGCCACCAGCACCATAACCATACTGACCAACAGGCTAAGGCGATAGGGCTTCAGCCAGCGCATCAGTCGACCAAACAGGTGCAGATTCAACACAGAGCCGGACAACTCGGCATCAAACATGCTGTGATCTCGGGCTGCAGTCTCGCTCACGCCGCAGACTCCTGAAGCGTCTGCACCCTCTCAAGTTGAGCATAGGCACCATTCATAGCGAGCAACTCATCGTGGCTACCCATCTCGATGATACGCCCCTCGTCGAGGACCACGATCCGGTCTGAATGACGCAGAGTCGAAATCCGGTGAGAGACCAGAATCGTGGTTTTACCCTGACGAAGCTGTTTGAGACGGGACAGAATGTGCTCCTCCGTCTCCGTATCAACACTCGAAAAGCAGTCATCCAATATCAACACCGGGGCGTTTCGAATCAGTCCCCTGGCGAGGGTTGTCCGCTGGCGCTGCCCACCCGAAAGCGTGACACCGCGTTCTCCTACAATGGTTTCCATCTGCAGCGGGAAGTCTGCAATAGTCTCCTTCAACGAGGCCGACTCAGCCGCATCCCATATAAGCTCGAGATTCCGCTCCGGATCGTCATAGCTGATATTGTTCTGGAGCGGTTCGCCAAACAGAAACGCATCCTGCAGGACCTGGGCGATATCTGTGCGCAACTGGGAGAGCGGAAAATCACACACGTCATGCCCATCCACAAACAACTGTCCCCTCGGGGTGTCAGCGATTCGAGTGAAGAGTTTCAACAGCGTGCTCTTGCCTGAGCCGATGCGACCGACGATGGCCAACGATTCACCCGGCTCGATCTTGAGACTGATATCATCCAGCACCCATTTATCATGGCCAGGGTAGGCAAAACGTACATTACGCAACTCGAACCCGCCTTTTATTTCATCGGGCGTATTTCCGCTCGGGTCATCCTCGACATCAGGTTCTGCATCAAATATTTCAAACAGTCGATCCGTCGCCACGATCGCCCGCTGCAAGAGCATGACCATCATGCCCGCCATGCGAATCGGCTGTAACAACATATTGAGGCACGCCAGGAAGAACACCAGATCACCAACGCTCATCTCGTTTTCCATGACAAGGTAACCGCCATAGAGAATGATGATCAGTTGAGCCACTGCAGCGAGAAACGGCATCCAGGCGGTCATAAGGGAATTGATCCTGGCCTGCTCGTAAAAAGCGTTTGCGTAGTTATTGTTGGTCTGCCAGAAGCGCTTGATCTCATTGTCTTCCTGGACCTGGGCCTGGATAGTCCTGATCCCGGAGAGGTTTTCCTGGGTGTGAGTCGACAATTCTGAGAGCTTTTCCTGAACTTCCCTTGATGATTGCCCCATCTGACCCGTCATCTTAAACGCATAGATGAATATAGCGGGCAAAACCGGCAGGATGAGCATGGTCAGCAAGGTCGACTTAAGCAACATGGCACTGACACCAAAAAGCGGCGCGAAAACCATGATAACGAAAGCGATGAGCCCAAAAGCGATCAAGCGCTGAATCAAGGCGATATCCTGAATTGCCCGGGTCATGACATCGCCGATGGATATTCGAGCATAAAAGCCTGTGCCCTGGCGCAACACGGAGCGATACAGATCTTGTCTCAGATCATATGAGACAGCTATGCCGATTCTCCGTATCGCTCGACGCGCGTAGGAGACCGCAAGGAATCGCATCCCGACGAAGAAAACAATTCCCGCCGTGATCAGTCCCAGTGACAGAGCTGGTGCGGACTCCTGAAACATCAGTCCGATGTAATCAATGCCCTCTGCGACCAGATAATAAGTGCTGACTTCAAAAAAACGTGCAAGAAAGAAACCAAGGAATCCCAGGTATATCCGCCCCTGGTATTGCTTCATTATCGGCCATAGCCGTTTCAGCGACTGCACGCCCGTCCCCGCCACTCAAAGGGCGCTATTCTGCCACAAACAGACTCTTAACGGAGTCGCCAGTATGTTCAGCGTGTATACTGCGGCCTGGATTATTGTGGGCAGACTTAATGAGAGACTCATCCAGCCGTCTAAGGAATGCGACGGTCCTGGTCCTGGCGTTTACCAGCGGCTTTATCATCATGTCCATAGAACTGCTTGGGGGACGAATCCTGGCTCCCTACTTTGGC
>CAXPUI010000437.1:0-2092 GCA_964220205.1 Candidatus Allofontibacter communis
CCGATAGAAACGGAAGTTATGGATATTAACGCTGCCAAGGAAAAAGGAGCCATGGCGCTGTTTGGAGAAAAATATTCCGAAGAAGTTCGCGTCCTGACGATGGGTGATGGATTTTCCGTCGACCTGTGTGGCGGCACGCACGCAGTTCGTACCGGTGATATTGGTCTGTTTCGGATTGTCTCGGAACAGGGTATTGCATCAGGGGTCCGGAGGATTGAGGCGCTCACCGGACGAGGAGCCTTGACTGAAGTTGAAGAGACCGATGACCTGCTTGCTGAATCCGCGAGCCTTTTGAAGGCAGAGAAAACATCGATTGCTGAGAAGATCCAGTCCTTGGTTGACCAGAACAAGAAGCTCGAGAAAACGATCTCTGACTTGAACCGAAAGCTGGCGAGTGGCGGTGGCCAGGATCTGGCGGAATCAGCAATTGACCTGGGGGAATTCAAGTTGCTGGTCAGTCAGCTGGATGGAGCGGATCCCAAGTCCCTGCCCGATGCCCTTGATCGGCTGAAAAATAAACTGGGCAGTGGCATCGTTGTCCTTGGTACGGTCAATGAGGGCAAGGTTGGGTTGATTGCCGGCGTAACCAAGGACCTGACGGATCGTTTTAATGCGGGTGACGTTGTTAACCAGGTCGCCTCCCAGGTTGGTGGCAAAGGGGGTGGCCGTCCGGATATGGCCAGGGCAGGTGGTTCTGATCCTGCTGCCTTGCCTGGAGCACTAGCCAGTGTAGAGGCTTACATTCGCAATCTTTTGTAGTTTTTTCCGATAATTTTCTATTAAATACACGCCTTTTTTGAAACCGGGTACGCCCGGCAGGAAAAAATGGCCTTAATTGTTCAGAAATTTGGGGGCACGTCTGTCGCTTCTGTGGAGCACATAGAGCGGGTGGCAGGCCGTGTCATCGCTGCGCGCGATGCCGGTGATGACGTCGTTGTCGTTGTTTCGGCGATGGGTGACTCGACCGATCGTCTGGTTGAACTGGCCGAAGAAGTTGATTTCCAGGATGTGGCTGCGCGACGTGAAATGGATGTGCTCCTGTCTACCGGTGAACAGGTAACTATTGCGTTACTGGCCATGGTCCTGATGAAACAGGGTTGTGCAGCGGAGTCTTTCACCGGGCGACAGGCGGGTTTGCAGACAGATGCGGAATTTGCCAAGGCAAGAATACTTGATATCGATACCAGTCTCCTTCGATCCAGATTGAACGATGGGGTGGTGCCGGTCGTAGCGGGTTTCCAGGGAGCTGACTCCGACGGGAATATTACAACCCTGGGTCGTGGGGGTAGTGATACGACCGCAGTTGCGCTGGCAGCGGTGCTGGAGGCTCATGAATGTCAGATTTACACTGATGTTCAAGGGGTGTTTACCACTGACCCCCGTATCGTTGAGGGGGCACGACGCCTCGATAAAATTACCTTCGAGGAGATGCTGGAACTGGCCAGCCTCGGGTCAAAAGTACTCCATTCGAGAGCCGTAGAGTTTGCCAGCAAATACCAGGGGCCCTTGCGGGTACTGTCGAGTTTTGAGAACGGTCCCGGTACGTTGATTACTAGAGAGGATGAATCCATGGAACAGCCGATTATTTCGGGCATTACTTTCACTCGTGATGAAGCGAAATTGACGGTACTGGGTGTGCAGGATGTACCTGGCGTGGCCTCTGCGATCCTTGGCCCTATCAGTGATGCCAATATCGAAGTCGATATGATTGTGCAGAATGTTGCGGCAGACCGGAGTACAGACTTTACCTTTACTGTCCGCCGGGACGACTATGACCAGGCAATGGGCATTCTCGAGAGTATTGCCCGGGATATTGGTGCCAGAGAGGTATCGGGGGACAACAAAATTGCCAAACTTTCGATGGTTGGTGTGGGTATGCGGTCACATGCTGGGGTTGCGAGTCAAATGTTTGCCGTTTTAGCGCAAGAATCGATCAATATTCAAATGATTTCTACTTCTGAGATTAAAGTTTCTGTGGTGATTGCCGATAAATATGTAGAGCTGGCTGTAAGGGCCCTTCATTCGGCATTTGGACTGTCCGAGGCAGCCAGTTAGACCGCGAGAGCGGTGTAACCCATGGAAAACAGTTTAC
>CAXPUI010000438.1:0-3909 GCA_964220205.1 Candidatus Allofontibacter communis
GTCGTAGAACTCGTCGCCAATTTCATGCCGAACTTGCGGCTAACGCAATAAATCATTGCCTTATTGCTTTGTTAATGACAATGACAAGATCCGTGCCTCACGGTGTGGAAGTGATGAGCAGCACGCCCTTGAATGAGTCCGCTATCGTTCTGAGAGTGCTGCGGCCTGCGCTCGTTTTAGTGGTTTGAGAATATAATCCATGACGGTCTTCTGCCCCGTCATGATGTCGACCGTCGCGACCATGCCAGGGATGATCGGCAAAGGGTTCTGGTCGGAACCCAGGTGATTTTTCTGCGTTCTGACGTGTATCTTGAAAAAGTGTTCCCCGGTCTCATCGGTAATGGAATCAGCGCTGATCAATTCCAGGACCGCGTCGAGGCCACCATAAACAGAGAAGTCGTAAGCGGTCAGCTTAACGGTGGCCTTCTGTCCAGGGTGTATAAAGGCGATATCGGAAGGGCGGATCCGGGCTTCGATAAGCAGTGTGTCGTTGGTAGGTACGATTTCAACCAGGTCCATACCAGGTTGGATAACGGCGCCTGGCGTATTGACCAGGACCTGATTAACCGTACCATCGACGGGTGATTGAACAGCTGTTCTGCGGACTCGGTCTTCCAGGGCAATGTTGGATATCTTAAGACGGCTCAGCTCTGTCTTGGCATCATTCAGTTCGGATTGACTGACACTGATAAACTGCTGTCTTCTTTCCTGGATTTTACGCTCTGCTTCAGCGACCGCAGCTTGTGCTGCAGGGATAGCAAGACGCGTTTCTTCCAATTGTCCGTTTGATTCATTAACCGCTGCCTGCAACCTCAAGAGCTCGACCTGGGAGACAGCACCTTTCTCCACCAGGGGTTCGGTGAGCTTCAGTTCCTCCTCCGCTAATTCGGCGTTTATGGCCAGTTTGTTCAGGGTGGCACGAAGTTCAGCTAGACCCTGGCGATACTGGGTCAGTTGCTGATTGAGTATATCGATTGCTGAATTCAGTTCATTTTGCCTGGAGTCGTAGAGCAGGATTTCATCTTGTAAAAGCACTTCTTGTTCCGGCGGAAAATCTTTTATGGCAGTGAAAGGCTTTCCTGAAATCTCGGCTTCAAGCCGGGCGATTCGTGCAGCGAGGGTATGAGTCGTCAGCTTGCCCTCCCGGAAAGAAGATGCGAAGCGGGTATCATCGAGAAGCAGCAGTGTCTCTCCTGTTGCTACCTCATCGCCAGGTTTGACAAGGACCTGAGAAAGGATACCGCCTTCAAGGTTTTGTACGACCTGCACCTGGCTCGATGGTATAACCCTGCCATCTGCTCGGGAAGTCTCATCGAGTGTTGCAAAATTTGCCCATACGATCGCTGTAATCACGAAGGCGGCTGTACACCATAATATGGCATGACTGGTCACCGGCAGGGTTTCTACTTCTGCCGCGTAGGTGTCAGGCATGAAACGAAAATCTGCCTTATGTCCGCTCATGTTTTATTGCCTGCCAATAACTTCAGAACCTCGTCACGAGGACCGTCAGCGACCACATTGCCTTCGTTCAGAACTATCAGCCGGTCGATGAGAGTCAGCATTGACGCCTTGTGGGTAATCAACAACATGGTTTTATCAGCAATATAGTCCGTAAACTGGTCTTTGAATTGCTGTTCACTCGTGTTGTCCATCGAAGCTGTTGGTTCATCAAGAAGCAGGATCGGTGAACCACTGATAATGGCCCTGGCGATGGCAATGCCCTGGCGCTGGCCCCCGGACAGATATCTCCCACGTTCCCCGACGTTGAGATCAAAACCTCTTGGGTGTTGATTCAGATAATCAAGGATCCCTGCGGTGCGCGCTGCGTCAATAACTGCCTGGTCATCAGCGAGAGGGGTGCCTAGGACGATATTCTCTCGGACTGAGCCGTTGAAAAGTGATATCTCCTGAGGCACATAACTGATATTGCGCCGGAGGTCAGTAGGGTCGATCTGGTTGATATCCGTACCACCGACCAGGATTGAGCCAGAGGAAGGTTCGTAAAAATTCAACAGGAGTTTGTGAAGAGTCGACTTACCGGATCCCATGCGGCCGATGATGCCGATCTTCTCTCCTTGCGTGATTTGGAAAGAAACCTGTTTCAGGGCAGGAATCTGTTGGCCCTGATAGGAAAAAGTAACATCGTTGAACAAGATGGAGCCGTCGATCTCAGGACGGTGCAGAAATTTTTTATCCGCGGGTCGTTCAACAGGCAAATGCATAATGTTGTCAATCGCATCGAAAGCGGCCATGGAATGGTGATACTTGGTCAAAATCGTCGCGACCTGACCCATAGGGGCGAGACACCGTCCGGTTAAGATAGTGCAGGCGATCAAACCACCGATTGAGAGGTCGCCATCGATGATGATGTAGACCCCGAGAGCGACCACAGCGACGGTGGAAAACTGCTGGATAAATTGCGCCAGGTTAAGCATGACCAGCGACAGAAAACGTGACTTCAAGCCAAGCCTTGCCAATCGCGCATTAAATGCTTCCCAGCGTTTCTGCATGCCGCCTTCAGCCCGGGCCCCTTTGACCGTGTCCAGTGAGGAGAGCACTTCAATGAGCATGGCATGTTTAGCAGCGCCTTGCCGAAAGATCTGGCTGATATTTTCCTGCAGCGGTTTCTGAAACAAGAAACCGGAGATCAGAATGCTGGGAATAGCTATCATCGGGATTGCTGCAAGAGTGCCTCCGATGAAATAAATCAGCAGGATAAACAGGATGACAAAAGGCAGATCGATCAGTGTGACAAGGGTTGTTGACGTAAAAAAGTCTCGGAATGTGTCGAATTCCTGGAGGTTATTGGCGAATGATCCGACCCGATCCGGTCGATCTTTCATCCGTATGTCCATGACCCGGGAGAATGTCTGAGAGGACAGCATGATATCGGCACGCTTACCGGCAGCATCGATGAAGTAGCCGCGTAGTGATTTTATCACCAGGTCAAATATGAAGACGATCGCCACACCAGAGGCAAGCACCCACAGTGTCTCAATAGCGTGGTTGGGCACGACGCGGTCATAAACATTCATGATAAACAGTGGCGTCACGAGGGCAAACAGATTGATGAGCAGGGACGCTGCTAACACTTCTGTATACAGTCCCCTGGAGCGTTTGATTGTGTTCCAGAACCACTCGCCGCTTGACGATTTTTTTTCCGGATCGTCGTCCGGTTTAACGAGGAAGCACTGTCCCGCATACCTATCGTTGAGTGTGTTCAGGTTTACTTCCTGTGACTGCTCCTCTTTGTCTGGAAAAATGACCTCTACCAGTTCTTCGCTCTTGCTGAGCAGGATGCAGGCCTCGGCGTTTTGTAACTCCAGCACCACCGGTAGGACGAATTCGTTTATCTCCTCCAGAGAGCGTTCGGTGTACTCGGCAATAAAGCCCGCGGTTGAGGCCGCACGAAGGAAAAGATTAGGTGTCAGGCGCCCATCCTCTAGTGGCAACCCTGCTGTTAAACTCTCTGCGCTTTGAGGCCTGTGATGCAGTCGAGTCATAGTTACGAGGGCGGCGAGCAGAGCGTCATTGCCTTCAGTCAGTGTTGTTGGCTGCTCCATAAGCTCAGTATAGCATTCCCCGAGTGATGCCCGAGATTGCGGCGATTCGATATAATTCAGTAATGAAGCTCGCCACAGTCACTTTACTAGTCGCTATTGCATGCCTGCCATCGATGGCCGTTGGGGATTTCGAGCAGGCTGAGATTGCAGCCAATGAGGGTCGCTACGAGGATGTCATGACGATATTGTCCGAACTCCTGGAGTCTGGTCAATTGGATTCGGATGAGCTGAAAGCACGTGCTTACAGCAACCGAGGAATTGCCTACAGCCTGCTGGAGTATTATCAGTCGGCGAGAGTTGATCTCGAACGTGCTGTTGATCTGGACCCGGGAAATGTACTGGCACT
>CAXPUI010000439.1:0-11419 GCA_964220205.1 Candidatus Allofontibacter communis
GGCTGGCCGACGGATCCGACCCTATTGCCACGGTTTACGCGGGCCATCAGTTCGGTTCCTGGAATCCTCAGCTGGGCGATGGCAGAGCTGTCCTGCTGGGTGAGGTTATAGGCCGGGATAACCAACGCTACGACCTGCAACTGAAGGGGTCGGGACAGACGCCCTATTCAAGGATGGGTGACGGGCGATCACCTCTCGGCCCTGTACTCCGGGAGTACCTGATCAGCGAGGCAATGGCGGCGCTCGGTGTCCCGACCAGCCGATCTCTCGCTGCAGTCACGACCGGCGAACCCGTCTACCGCGAAGAGGCTTTACCAGGCGCAATCCTCGCTCGGGTCGCTCGCAGCCATATACGGATTGGCACCGTACAGTTTTTTGCCGCCCGCGACGATCAAGCAGCATTGCTGCTGCTGGTTGATCACGTTTTGCAACGTCACTATCCCGATGCGGCTAACGACCCGAACCCAGGCCTTGCCCTGCTGGACAGCGTGATGCGTGCCCAGGCAGAGCTCGTTGTTCACTGGCAGATGATCGGATTTATTCATGGCGTCATGAATACTGACAATATGCTGCTGTCTGGAGAAACTGTCGATTACGGCCCGTGTGCTTTCATGGATACCTACGACCCCGAGACGGTTTTCAGCTCGATCGATCACGGCGGTCGCTACGCCTATCGCAATCAACCCGGCATCGCCCACTGGAATCTAGCCTGCCTCGCGCAGGCACTTGTTCCCATCATCGACAAGAATCCCGAGGCAGCCGTAGAACACGCCAAGGCAGCGTTGGATAAGTTTCCTCAGTACTTCCATGAGGCCAATATCCAGGGCCTGCGTGCCAAGCTCGGCCTGTTGACCGCCCAGGATGACGATGCATCGATGGCCCAGCAATTTCTCGATCTGCTCCATGAGGAGCAGGCAGACTTTACCCTTGCCTTCCGCAGGCTGGCAGAGGTCGCGGGACCGGAACCAGAACTGAGCGTTCGAGACCTATTTGATTTCAGCCCTGCCTTCAACGCATGGCTGGAAGCCTGGCGGACCCGGTGCGCCAGCGAAGGATCATCGGACAGGCAAGCAACAATGCTGAACACGAACCCGGCGATCATCCCGCGCAATCACCTGGTCGAGGCGATGATCCAGGCAGCCTCTGAGAACGCAGACTATTCACACTTCAAGTCTTTGCACCAGGCCCTGGCAAACCCCTATTCGCTGGAGAACATTGATCCGGCTTTTGTTCTGCCCCCTCGACCTGACCAGATTGTCAGACAGACTTTCTGTGGCACCTAACTGGAGAAACCGCAATGTTTGAAATCAGAAACTATCACTACGATCCAACAAAATTCGAGGCATACAAGGAGTGGGCTATCAACGATGCCGTACCCTACCTGAAAGCCAACCTTGATATTGTCGGCTTCTGGATCGATAACGGCATCGAGCCCGAACTGCTGGGTGCAGACCCGGACGCAAACAAACACGGCAGTGCCAACGTCACCTGGGTTATCCGCTGGGATTCAAAGGAAGCCCGTGACCAGGGGCACCAGGACGTGTTCCAGGGGGAAGGCTGGCAGGCTGTCTGGGCCAGGCACCCTGACGCCAATGGCTACCTGCAGATGGAAGCAAAGTTCGCGGACGAGCTATAGCGTCACACCTGCGCCGATAAGAAAGGTCATGTCCTCGGCATCGGTACCGGCGGCTGGTTCTGTATCGTAGTCGTAGTTCAACTGAATATTGACATAAATGTCATCAGTGAGGTTGTAGCGAATCCCGGACTGGCTGTTAAACACCGTATTCCGCCTGCCTTCCAGGTTCCGGTAAATTTTGTGCCTGTGGAACGCTTCGAGTTCACCATCGAGCATGTGCTGGACGTAGCTAAGACGCCAATCAATCAGAGACGAGGATACATCTTCCATGTCAACCCGTTCCGATGAATATCCCGCACCTAGCTGGACGTTCAAGGTTCGGTCAGGTTCATCCAGTATGTCATAGCCAATCGCCGGGTTTAAGGATACCCGGTGCTCGAGCAGGGCAATAGGATCCTGTTCAAGGGTCGCGTTGAGGGCGAAAAACCAATGATCGGAATACAGATAATTGTATCCGAGATTCAGCCTGTCCTGTTCCTTGACCGCGTCACCATCCTTGTCTTCGCGCAATGATGACAGGTCTATATTGTAACGATGCCTGCCACGCTCGAGCTTATAGTCACCCTGTAGATTGATGAGTGCCGAGTCCGTGTTACCCCGGCTGAAGGTCGAATTTAATTCAACGTGTGCATCCCACGTCCGCGCCACCTCGGGTGCTGACGCGGCAACAATCTCGACCTCGTCCACCTCCGGCATTCTCGGTTCAAGCACGTCGAGGGGGATCTGCAATTCCTGCCCAAAACTGGTTACCAAAGTCACGTGGGTTGCGGACGTCTCCAGAACCTCGCCACTCAACTGGTCACCATTACTGAACCGCAGAGTCTGTACCTCCGCACCAACAACCTGCGCCAGACCTAACAGGCAGATTATGTACAGGTAGCTTTTCATGTGTACTCCCAAACGAAGGCGCGTATTATACTCAGGCTCCCTGGAAAACAAGTTACGGGTACTGCTATGTCTGATTGGGAAGTTTCCTGCTGCGTTCTCTGTGGTGCTAACTGCGGGATTAAGGTTCAACTGGGAGGCCAAGATGGCCGTGAGTTCATCCGTATCAAGGGTGACGAAGAACACCCAGGCTCGCAGGGATATCTTTGCAACAAAGCTTCACGGCTGAATCACTACGTTAACAGCAGGGACCGGCTACTGCAGCCACTTCGCAAAAACGCCAGCGGCGGCTTCGACGAAATTAGCTGGGACACAGCGATCGCTGAAATCGCAGAAAAACTCAGCGCCGTAAAAGACACCTATGGCGGCGATAAGATTTTTTACTATGGTGGCGGTGGACAGGCCAACCACACACCGGGACTGTACTCACGCACCACAAATTCAGCGCTCGGTGTACGTTACCGTTCCAATGCTCTGGCTCAGGAAAAAACCGGAGAGTTCTGGGTTTGTGATGAAATGTTCGGGGGCTGGCCCCATCCTGACGTCGAACACTCTGACCTGGCCATCTTCATCGGCAAGAACCCCTGGCACAGTCACGGGATACCCAAGGCACGTGCGACCTTGCGAGCCATCAGCAAGGACCCCACTCGAAAGATGATTGTCATCGATCCCAAGCGCACCGAAACTGCGGATCTCGCCGACATCCATCTGGCGGTCAAACCCGCCCGGGATGCCTGGCTCTTTGCCGCCATCGCAGCAACGATCGTCCAGCAGGACATGTACGACAGCGACTTTCTGAACATGCACATCACCGGCCACGAAACGCTGTTCAACTCTTTGCGGAGTATCGACATCTCCTCGTTTGCCGATATCTGTGGAATTTCCGAGGCGCTGATCCAGGAGACAGCCCAGCTCATTGCCGATTCAGAACGTGTCGCGGTCCTGGAAGACCTCGGTATTCAGATGAATCGACACTCCACCCTGGTGTCTTACCTGCAGCGTTTGATGTGGGTGCTCACAGGCAATTTCGGTAAACCAGGCACCCAGTACCTGCCCCTGGGTTTCGGTGCTATTGGTGCTGGCCGGAGACTGGGCAAGACACCGGTCACCGGCGCCCCCATCATTGCTGGACTGATTCCCTGCAATTCCGTCGCCGAAGAGATTTTGACTGATCACCCTGACCGGTTTCGGGCCATGATCATCGAATCGGGTAATCCCGTTCACTCGTTGGCCGAAAGCCAGACATTCCGGGACGCCATGGCTGCTCTCGACATCACCGTGGTGATCGACGTCGCCATGACAGAAACGGCTATGGCAGCCGACTATGTGTTACCCGTTGCCAATCAGTACGAGAAAGCGGAAGCAGCGTTTTTTAACTTCGAGTTTCCCAACAATCACTTCCAGGTACGCCAACCACTGTTCGCTCCACCTGAAAACGTCCTGACTGAAGCAGAAATTCATTGCCGTCTCGCAGAGGCTATGGGAGCAGTGCCCGAGAACATCATTGATCAGCTGAACACCGCGCTGGAAGTATCGAGAACAGAATTCCAGACGAAGGTCTTCGAACTGCTCAGCGCAAACCCTTCCCTCATCGGCATTGCACCGGCACTGCTGCACCGGACACTCGCTCATTATCTACCGGAAAACATGCGCAATGCAGTTGGCCTCTGGATACCAGCCATGGAGTTTGCCCTGGCAAACCCAGACCAGGTGAACCGGGCGGGTATTACCGATCAGGGCGAGGGACTGGGCTGGGCGCTGTTCGATCGCATGATCAGCAGCCCTTCAGGCTTCACCTTCTCGAGTGAGGACTGGGAGGCGTGCTGGAGTCGGCTCGGTGGAGGACATATTCAGCTCGGAAACGGTGAACTGATTGAAGAAATCGATGTTCTCAAGGCAGGGGCGCCGGCTGAAACAAATGACGAGTTTCCCTTCCTGCTGTCCGCCGGCGAACGCAGGGCGTACACCGCCAATACCATTGTCCGCGATCCGGAGTGGCGCAGAAAAGACGCCCAGGGTGCCCTGCACATTCATCCCGAGGACGCAGCCAGACTGAACCTGGGAAGCGGTTCAACCGCCACACTCATCACCGAGGCTGGAGAAGCCATGGTCGAAGTTGAAATATCTGATCGTATGATGCGTGGCCATGTTGCGATTCCTAACGGCTTGGGCCTGCACTATCCTGATGATCATGGCAATCCAGTTCTGACCGGCGTCGCCCCGAACGAACTGACATCGCTGTCGATGCGTGACAAGTTCGCCGGCACACCCTGGCATAAATCGGTTCCGGTCAGAATAGAAGCAGGCTGACCGGCAGGCAGAAAGCGTGTTTCAGGACTGGCCGGTGAAACCGAACCAGGGATCGTCGGGATAACGCCCGGCCTCAGTAATGGCCTGCAAAGACGGATTACGTTCAAGATCCTTGGAACCCTCCGTGTTCTGATGCCATGTCATGACGATTTTTCGATAGGCAATTTTCCAGACGCCATCACGTTTCTGCATCTGGTCGAGATAACGTCCTATGTAGGTCATCTCTGTATCCGGATCGCCCGCCAGGTAATGGTGCGCGGTGACATAGGTTTCCGTCCGGGCCTTAGCCCCGTCGATCTCAATCAATACATTGCTGATAATATGCTGAGTGTTCTCGTAACGCCGTATCGCCTCTGCCAGCGGCCCACAGAAGGGGTGCGCAGGTCCCTTGTAGGCTCCATAATCGACCTCGGCTTCCGGCCAGTAACAGGACATCAGTATCTCCGCACTGGCGCGATCCACTCCGCGGCAGTGCATGGCAATGACCTCCTGGATCGCCAATCGATCTGCAACCTCCACCACATCAGGCACGCGCCCCGTTTCAACCATCAGCCACTCACCCTGCTGGAAAAGAGCACAACTTTATCAGGCATTCAGCCGGCACGAAACGATCATGGCGACTCGCACTCGAGGGCTTATTTAAGGGATACTTGACCCACCACATCGCTAACGGATGAGATGACTATGATCAGACTGGTTTTTGCCCTGAGGCGCCAACCGCATTTGAGTCGTGCCGAATTTCAGGCGTATTGGCTGCAGCAACATGCACCTCTGGTCGCGGGCCTTGCGTCGGATCTGAATATCCTCCGCTACGTCCAGACGCATACAATGGATGACCCGGGGAACGCAGCCGCGCAGGATGCCCGCGGAACGATGGAAGAGGAATACGATGGTGTCGCTGAACTCTGGTGGGAAAGTGAGCAGGCCCTCGCTGATCAATCATCTGACGCAGCACGCGCAGCCGGAGCTGCATTGCTTGAAGACGAGAAGACCTTCATTGATCTGGCAAACTCCCCCATCTGGTTTGCCTACGAATACCCACAGATTAATCCCAGTCCCGAGAACATCATCGCGTCCCCAAAAAGTAATATCGTGCGGGTCTTTTTCCCGCTGCGTCACCAGTCTTCACTCAGTGAAGAGGAAGCCCGCCATTACTGGCTGACCCACCACGGTCCCATTGTCCGATCCCATGCACAGGCTTCAGGCACTCTCTGCTATCGCCAGGTGCACCGCGCCAACTCGCCTCTTGATGATAACCTTCAGGCCGCCCGCGGTACCCAGGTAGAATCCTATCTTGGTCATGCTGAAGCCTGGGTCGACAGGGCTCGTGTCGTCACCAACGAAGCCAGGCTGGCCAATAAGACTTTTATCGAGGATGAACACAATTTTATCGACATGAATCGATCAACGATCCTCCTGGGCAAGGAACACTCGATTATCGACAAGCGTTTCCAATAGGACGATCCGCAATCGTGACGCCCTCACCCCATCAGGGCGTCATGACGACTTTAAGTACGTCCTCTTCGTGATTATCGAAAATCTCATATCCCCTCGGACCGTCGCTCAGAGCCAGCCGGTGGGTGATTATTTCCGTCGGGTCCAGTTTACCCTGGGCAATCATCGGCATCAGTTTAGGAATGTAATACTGGGGGTTGACGATACCCGACCGGATGGTGAGGTTCTTTCCCATGACCAAGGGCAGGAAATCTATCGAGACTTGTTGACCGCCCGACACCACGCCGATAACCGCGACCCTGCCCCCGGGTCTCACTGACTCAAGCGCCGACCTCACTGTTGCCGGCTTGCCCACGGCCTCAATTGCACAGTCTGCTCCCCGGCCTGCGGTGAAAGATTTCACAACCTCAAGGAGGTCTTCCTTACCCGGATTCAGCGGACGACAGCCTCTCGCCTCGGCTTTCGCCAGCCGGCCCTCATCGAGGTCGACCGCAATGACTATCGCCGCACCCCGGATCAACGCGGATAGCTGGGCAAAGACACCAACCGGCCCGCAGCCAATGACAACCACCGTATCGCCGGGTGAGACTTCCGCAAGATCAGCGCCCATATAACCCGTTGGCAGGATATCAGTCAGGAAGAGTACCTGTTCATCCTCAAGACCCGGGGGAATTCTGAACAGGTTGGTATCGGCGAAAGGAACCTTTACCGCTTCCGCCTGGCCACCAGGATTTAAAGGTGAACCAAAAACATTGGTCACCGGTCCAGTTGCCGTAGTGACCAGGCAGCCACTGTACAAATTCTCGTCACACAGCGTGCAGCCACCACAACCGATGGTGCAGGACACTAGCACCCGGTCACCGCGCTTGAAGCGTCGCACATCGTCACCCACATCATCGATCGTGCCAAGGAATTCATGGCCCGGCGTAAATTCGCCCATTTCCGGCCTGGCTGGACCATGGTAGATATGCAGGTCAGAGCCACAGATTGCGGTCCTTTCTATCCTGACGATGGCATCGGTCTGCGCCTCGATCCGCGGATCTGCTACATCCTGGTACGCCATCTGCTTGTGCCCCTGATAAACAATCGCTTTCATCTAACCTCCTGACACTGAACCTGCGGTGTTTTGTAAGACACTCAGAATAGGCCAACTGGGTTTCTGGTGACAAATTGATTAATTCTTCGTTTAAAGGGGATTAAGATTGCTCACGTGACGTTATTCTTACCGACCATGTATCGACTTGCGCTAACTTGCCTGTTTCTGACGTTTTTGCTGACTGCCTGCGGCGGTGGCGGCGGGGGCGGTAGCTCGGACCCATCGCCGGTAAGCCAGCCTGCGGACGAGACGGAAACCACTGAAGACGAATCCGACACCGACGAAACCGACGACGAAGAGCCCACGACCGAAGATCCCGACCCCGGCGGATATTCCGCTCCGTTTGAGCCTTACCAGAACTACGAGCAAATGTGCGAAATCCCCAGAACGGGGGTGGACACTCAGGGCAACCCTTTCCCGGATGCTCAGGGAAACACTGCCGATGAAAACAACTGGCTCAGATCCTGGAGCAACGAGCTCTACCTCTGGTACGACGAGATCATCGATGTTGACCCAGAGAGTCTGACCACGCCAGAGTATTTCGAGCAGATGAAAACGTTCCAGACCACGGCATCAGGAAACCCGAAGGATCGATTCCATTTCACCATTCCCACCGATGAATGGATCCAGATATCTCAATCGGGAATTTCAGCTGGCTATGGTGCGACTTTCGCGATTCTGGCTTCTTCACCCCCGCGTCAGGTCGTCGTGGCGTATACCCAACCTGATAGTCCCGCTACTTCAGGGGAGGCTGACCTGCAACGGGGTGACACGATCCTGGAGGTCGATGGTGTCGATATGGTGAACGGCAGCGACGTGGATACGCTGAACAACGGATTGTTCCCGAACAATAACGAAACCCATACCTTTCTCATTGAGACCCTCGATGGTACTCAGCGAGAAATCACGATGACGTCGACTCAGGTAACCGAGACGCCCGTCCAGAACGTGACCATTCTTGAAACAGACAGCGGTCTTGTCGGCTATATGACATTCAATAATCACATTGCCACAGCCGAAACACTCCTCATTAACGCGATCGAGCAGTTTCGTGATGCCAATATCTCTGACCTGATTATAGACTTGCGTTACAACGGTGGTGGTTTCCTCGATATCGCCAGCGAACTCGGCTATATGGTCGCCGGTGAGGAAGCGGCTGCCGGGAGGGTTTTTGAGAATCTCAGGTTCAACGACAAGCACCCCGATTTTAACCCAGTTACTGGTGCACGCCTGGTCGATCGGCCCTTCAGGACAACAACACAGGGTTTCAGTGTGAGCAGCGGATCACCCTTGCCAACCATCAATCTGCCGAGGCTGTTTGTCCTGACCGGGCCCAGGACCTGCTCAGCCAGCGAGTCTCTGATGAATGGTCTACGAGGTATCGACATCGACGTTATTCAGATAGGCAACACAACGTGCGGTAAACCCTACGGCTTTTATCCATTCGACAACTGCGGGACGACCTATTTCTCTATTCAGTTCGGCGGGACCAATGACAAGGGCTTTGGCGAGTATTCCGATGGCTTTTCGCCGCAGAACATCCCGCAGCCCGCAGGCGTCGAATTACCCGGCTGCCTGGTTTCTGATGATTTTACCCGGCAGCTGGGCGATCCCCAGGAAGGGATGACAAGGGCTGCTTTACAATACCGGGAAGATGCATCCTGTCCATTGACGACTGCACGCAGAAAGCCTCCGACACGACCTGGCTGGCAAAGCCTGGGACAGGCCGATGCCAAGGTGGCCAAACTTATCAATGGCAAGTGGGGTTCACGGCCTTGAGCACTGACACAGTTCGTCTCTGGACGACAAACTGATTTGTTTGCTATTTTTCGCCCCTAATTTATTGTTTTACATGTGTTTTTGAAGGGGACTACGTATGACGAACGAGAACAACGATTACCCCTTGTCCGGCATCCGAGTACTCGACTTTTCCAGGGTCCTGGCCGGCCCTTTTGCTGCCCGCATGCTCTCGGACCTGGGCGCCGAGGTTGTCAAGGTCGAGCCACCCGATGGCGACGTCACCCGCTACTGGGGCAAGGAGATCGCCGGACAGTCAGGTTACTTTCACCAGCAAAATGCCGGCAAAAGAAATATTTGTATTGATTTACGGGCATCCGGTGCCCGCCAGCTCATCCTCGCGATGGTGCAACAGACCGACCTGGTAATAGAGAACTACCGGTCAGACGTGATGCCGCGACTGGGGTTGGGTTACGATGACCTCAAAGCTGCAAACCCCGGCATCATTATGCTGTCTATATCCGGATTCGGGCAGGACAGCCCTGAGACGCAGCGACCTGCCTATGCACCCGTTGTGCACGCCGAAGCGGGACTGCTGCGTCGCTCTAATCAGTTGAAGAATGTAAAACTGCACGACCTGCCTCTTTCGGTTGCTGATACCAATGCTGCTCTGCACGGGCTCGTCGCTGCTCTGTCAGCGCTGCACATGCGCCAGAGAACCGGTCAGGGTCAGCACATCGATATGGCGATGATCGAAGCGACGGTGGCCACAGACGATCAATTGCACTACGACCTTGATGGTTCACACCACACCGGGCCGCTGCCAAACGAAATCTGGGAACTCCCTTTCGGCGCTGTCCTGTTATCCACCGACTTCCGGTACTTCTTCCGGCTTCTGGTGGGAGAACTCGGCCTTGTTGATCCCGCGAACGAGCAGATGAGTCTTGATGAGAAGATCGCAGCAAGGCGTCAGGCAGCACAAGACTTTCTGAGCGGGTTGGGTACTCGCGAAAAATTCACTGAGGCCATGAAGACCATCAATATTCCCTGGGGCGACGTCAGGGACCCTGCAGAGATCAGGACACAACCCAGTCTCGCAGCGCGGGGAATGTTTACCGAAATTGACGATAGAAACGGCGGTAAGCGCCACATTACTCAATCGCCCTATCATTTTTCAGATGCCGTGAGCGGTGTTCGAGGCACTGTAGCGTTCCGTGGCGAACATTACTCCGAGGTACTGACGGAGTGGCTTGGACTGTCTGATCAGGAAATCAACGACCTGCAGGCGGAAGACATCATACTTTACGACCCCGATTGGCACATCTAGGCAACGCCAAGAGGATCATGACAAGTTTTCCCAACCTCACGTTGAACACATGCTAACGTCACCCACCAAGTGAACTGAGTGATCCGCTGAAGGGCTTCTACTGCTAAGGACTGTTACTGCTGATGAAAAAATTCTTTATCTACCTGATCGTCGTCACGCTCGTACTGGGCGGCCTCTTACGTTTTTCCATTGAGTTTGAAACAGCGCAGGATATCGCCATGCGGCAGTTCGCCGGCCTTGTCCTCAGCCAGGGCACACAAGGTCTGCCCCAGCCTGACAGCCTGCGCGTCCACGTCTGCGGCAGCGCGTCGCCACTGGGCATGTCAGACCAGGCTCAAGCCTGTCTGGCTGTCACGACACCCAAGCACTTCTACATTGTCGACTCCGGTGCCGGTTCTACGACTAATGTCGCACGAGCAGGTCTACCCATGAACCGGCTACGCGGCGTCTTCCTGACTCACTTTCATTCAGACCACATCGGCGAGCTCTATGAACTGAATCTCACCTCCTGGGTCCTGGGACGGCCTGAACCTCTTACCATCTATGGGCCGAAAGGCGTTCGACAGGTGGTCAGAGGTATCAATGACACCTACGAATTGGACAGGGGTTATCGAATCGAGCATCACGGTGCCGACCTGCTGAATCCCGATAGGGGCAAGCTGTTACATAAATCAGTCAAGGCGGGCATTGTTCTTGAAGACGGCGACCTGACCGTTACTGCCTATATCGCAGAACACCACCCCGTATCGCCTGCTCTGGGTTACCGATTCGATTATCGGGGCCGCAGCGTTGTGATATCCGGAGACAGTAACGTCACGGACGCTACCCGACGTATCACTGCCAATACCGATCTGCTTTTTCACGATGCACTCTCGGTGCCCGCTGTCACGACCATGGCGGCCGCTGCTGATGCAGCAGGAGCCAGCCGGATGTCCAAAATTATGAATGATGTCCTCGACTACCACGCATCAAC
>CAXPUI010000440.1:0-3648 GCA_964220205.1 Candidatus Allofontibacter communis
CCGCGAATGCAGACCGCAACCTGTTTGCGGAAATCTGCGCCCCCGACTTCCAGGGCACGCAAAATAACGGTCCGCCCATGACCGCTGGGCAACTCGCTGATTACTCGACTCACGTTTTACAGCGCGTCAGTAATTTCCACTACGACAATGTGGTTTGCACCGCCACAGAATCAGGTTTCGTCGAGGAGCATGATGTCTGCTGCACTTTTGCTGACACTACAGAACTTCGTCTGCGGGTCTGCGTTGTCGCTGATGTCAGAGAGGGCCGGATCGTCGAGGTACGGGAATACGCAGACAGCCGAGCTGCGAAGAAACTTATTGAAGCATTAAGCTAATCCTGGCCTGCAAACTGGCAGATGCTTATCGGTACCAGGATGAGCGCCCGAGGGCAACAGCCTTATTCTCCCGTCCCCTGGTAGAAAGCAGAATGGAAAGCAAAGGTACCTTCTGCTCGCTCAGCACCAAGCAGCTTTAATTGAAAGTACTCAGGCATTTCTTCCCGCGGCACATTATCCGGCGCAAGCTGGAAACCAAATCGCCGGTAATATTCTGGATCACCCGTCAGAACGCAACCTAAAGCTCCCCGCTGTGTGATGATGTCCAGGCCAGCCCGGATGAGCTTTCCGCCGATACCTTCACTCTGGCGGTCCGGTCTGACAGACACAGGACCAAGCCCAAACCAGGGGTAGGAACCATCACTCAGGGTCACCGGAGAGAAGGATACCTGTCCCACCAACTCCTCACTGTCCAGGGCCACCAGGGACGCGGTCAACTGACCCAGATCCCGCAGACGGTTAACCACGTCCTGCTCATCCCCGCCAGCATAAGGCTGCCCGAAGAACGCTGCCCTAGTCACTTCATAGATAGCGGCTACATCGTCAGGCAGCTCCTGCCTGATAACTATATTCATGAGCTCGCTCCTTTATTCCCCTGATCCAATGATCAGTTAGACAGCTGTGTAGCCACCATCGATGACCAGTTCCGAACCCGTCATGAAACTGGAGTCATCAGATGACAAAAACAGTACACCATGGGCGATGTCCGCAGGCACACCGAGTCGTCCAATAGGATGACGTTCAATCAACATCGCCTCCAGCTCTTCTTCGGTTTCAATATCGGGCACATATTCCACGACATTCCGGACCATGGGGGTCCAGATGTAGCCAGGATGAATAGAATTACAACGGATAGGATAGCCATTGTTACCACAATAGACAGCGACCGATTTTGTCAGCATGCGAACGCCTCCTTTTGACGCGTGATAGGCGGCACCGGCTCCCCCAACCATGCCCATGATGGATGAGATGTTGATGATGGAACCTCCTTTGTCCTTCATCACCTTCACAGCTTCCTGGCAACCCAGGAAAACAGCATCAAGATTTATGCTCATGACCTCTCGCCAGGCCTCGAACTCTACCTCTTCCATCGGCAGGCCCATTGCTCCACTGACACCCGCGTTATTAACCAGTACATCCAGAGAACCGAACTCTTCAATTGCAGCGTCTACTACTTGCCGCCACTGACTCTGCTGGGTCACGTCATGGACTAACGAGATTGCGCTGCCTCCCTTCTGCCTGATTATGTCAGCAGTATGCTCCGCTGCCGCTTCATTCACGTCCGTAACAACCAGTTGAGCTCCCTCCTCTGCTAACAATTCGCTTGAGGCTTCACCAAGGCCACTGCCGCCACCGGTGACAACCGCGGTTTTACCGTCTAACTTCGTCATTACGTTTTCTCCCCTTGGATGTGTCGACAGCGATTAAAACACGCTGAGGTCTGTCGCGGACAGTCCGTTCAGGTCTGGCGCGCGAATCAACATCATCAGATCGCACAATCTCTCCAATAGTGATGACGAGAAAATGGGAGCATGATCAACAGACTCATGACCAGTTAGCAGGCTTGCAAAGAAATTCAACCCCTGACCCCGAATTTTCACTTTTTTTCCATACTCTAATCACAGAAATTTAACAATATGTTGTGCTTCCAGAATTAGTGCGGCACAATATGTAGTCGCGGCGCTAAAAACGACCCAGGGAAATGTTTTTCTAAAAAACGCAGCATTAGTCTCAATAAAAACAGGGTGTTACCGACCAGAAGTGAAGCTTTACGGCAAGTCTGGGCCGCTGAATAAGAACGAAAATACCATCTTTAAGACTGGAATTTTACGACCATTATCGCCGTGCAACTACGCATCGAGGCAGGCCGAAGGATGCGCCGGGCACTCTGGAGTGCCAGCCGATCAGCGAGAGGAGCGTGGGGATTTTGGATTAAGAGATTAAGAAAACCGGGTGGATCAAGAAAACCAAGAAAACTAAGAGAACAGTGTGGACAAACGACCAGATAGAACGCGCTGGTAGAAAACAGTAATAACAGTAATAACAGTAATAACAACGCTAGAACGGCTTGGAAAAGGCCGATTAGCATTAACAGAATTATCAGGAGAAACATGGACTCAACGGCCCAGAAACCGGAATTAACCCCCATACCTTCCAATGTCAACGAGATCCGATTCCAGGAGACATCTCTGGATATCTGGGAAAACAAGTACTGCCTGAAAAGCAAAAAGGGTGACATGGTTGATAAGGACATGGACGACACCTACAGACGGGTTGCCAGAGCGCTGGCAGAGGTGGAGCCAAGCGACATTCGCGAAGAGTGGTACGACAAATTCCTGTGGGCACTGCGCCAGGGAGTCATCCCCGCCGGCCGGATCATTTCAAATGCCGGGGCTCAGGAACACAAACCAGCGACCTCGACGATCAACTGCACGGTATCCGGCACCATCAACGATTCAATGAACGATATCCTGCTGAAGAATGTTGAAGCAGGCCTGACTCTGAAGGCGGGATGTGGAATCGGCTACGAATTCTCAACCCTGAGACCAAAAGGCGCCTATGTCTCTGGTGCCGGTGCCTATACCTCAGGTCCCCTGTCCTTTATGGATATTTACGATAAGACCTGCTTCACGGTGTCATCAGCAGGAGGACGCCGCGGAGCACAGATGGCCACCTTTGAAGTCGGACACCCCGATGTCATGGAATTCATCAAGGCCAAGAGAGAAGACGGCCGCTTACGCCAGTTCAACCTGTCTCTGCTGATTACCCAGGAATTTATGGAAGCGGTCAAACTCGACCAGGAATGGCCACTCTCCTTCCCGATCACCGCCGACGAACTGGAGACCGATCAACTGAACCTCGAAGACAGCACCCAGGTCCTGTGGCGCGAATTTCCGGTCAAAGGCAAGTATGTCACTAACGACGAGGGCCTGGTTGCCTGCCGGATCACCAAGGTGATCAAAGCACGCAGACTCTGGGACCTGATCATGGCGTCAACCTACGACTTCGCGGAGCCCGGGTTCATTCTCATCGACAAGGTCAATGAGATGAATAACAACTGGTTCTGCGAGGATATCCGTGCCACCAATCCCTGCGGCGAGCAGCCACTGCCCCCGTATGGCAGCTGCCTGCTTGGATCCGTGAACCTCTGTCGTTTTGTGCAGAAACCCTTTACCAGCGAAGCGAAATTCGACTGGGAGACTAACTGCCATTAGCTGTTTGTTTTTGTCGAAGCAATACCAAAAACTTACAGGGTTAAATCCAATTCCTAAAATTTTTGGGAAAGTTGAAAGGTATATCTTTTCAATATGTC
>CAXPUI010000441.1:0-13170 GCA_964220205.1 Candidatus Allofontibacter communis
GGCGGAGGCAAATCATTAATCGAGATCCCGCCTTTCTCAGAGGAGAATACGGTGTTGTTAGCGTCCACTTCCTTGATCAGATGGTGACTGGTGACAGACCAGAAGGGTCCGTTCCGGCTGTCTTCGAGGTAATGGACAGGTGCTTCCTGGCGCAGCCTTGCGAACCAGGGATGCCAGCTATCATTCTGAAACAATTCTGGGCGACTGACGTCGATTTGCTCTAGGGGGATACTGCTCGCGTCGTGGGTTTTTATGGCAGACAAGATGTCCTCCCGGTCACGAAGGAATGGAAAACTATGATACTAGTTCTGGCTGCGCTGTTGCAAGCAACAGCTTGGTGAATTTGTTGCTATACCGGCTGTCGCTGATTAAGCGCAGCGGCGTTGTCATGCAGAATCAATTTCTGCTGCGCCAGCGTTACGTCGTCAATCTCATCAAAGATGTCTCTTGGGTGTTCAAGCCCTTCCATGTGTGGCCAGTCTGAGCCGAACAATACCCTGTCTGCACCCATGTGAGTCGCGACTTCTGCAATCGTGTCTTCCCAGAAGGGATTGATCCAGACATGTTGCCGGAACAAATCAGCTGGATCCTGATCGTAATACCTTGGCATTCTGACTTTTGAATGTTCCAGCTTGATAAAAAGGTCGGCGAGAAAGCCCGAGCCGTTCTCAACAGAGGCGATGCGCAGATTGGGAAAGCGTTCAAACAGCTTGTCGTAGGCCATGGTCAGGAGAAAATCGTATATCGATCGTTCTCCAATAAGGCCAGCGACTGTTGGCTTGCGTCCGCCACCAAGCACATCCAGTGCCGAATTTCCTCCATAGCCATTCGTGGTGTAGCCGTTAGCACCGGTGTGCGCAACAACGGTGATTCCCGCTTCATTGACTCTTGCCCAGAAAGGATCGAAGCGTTCATGGGATGGGGCGAAGTAACCGTCGCGAGTGCAGACGGCCGAGGGACGCATCACCAGCACGCGGGCATCCTGATCTAAGGCCCATTCAAGTTCACGGCAGGCAAAATCAACATCCGCCAGCGTGATGTAAGGTGCGGCAAAGAGTTTGTCCTGGTAGTTCAGACCCCAGTCGTCGTCCAGCCAGCGATTAAAGCCGTGAAACAGGGTGCACAGGGCATCGATATCGTGAACCATGGGCTCTTCGTAAAGAATGCCGGCGGTCGGAAAGAGCCAGGCACCCTCGAGACCCTGTTCCTGGATTCGCTGGATCCTTACGTCCCGGTCCATGTATTCAGGCGGCATCGGCTCAAGCGAGCCGTGTGTAAGTTCAACAAACGTCATACCCCTTGGGTTGCCGTGGTAGTACTCGCGAAGAACACCAGGCTTTGAAATCGGATTGAACGTTGGATTACCCACCGAATGGTTGATCTTTCCGGCGACCAGGTGATGTTTTTTGCCATCCTGCATTTCGATCCACTGGACACAGCGTCTCTGCATACGTTTGGGAACGTAGCGCGTAAAAGCATCTTCTGCTTCATAGTAATGGTTGTCCGCATCAAACATCGGTCCGTCATACCTTTCGGCGGTCGTGTTCATGTTTCACCCTTTCCAATAATTGGAAACAATTAGTATCATGGTTTTAGAGAGGATTCAATTTCACTTCAGGGGTAAGGCGTGCAAAAAATCGTCCTGAATAACGGTAAGCTGAGGTTTTCAGCGTTTGCAGGCGGGGAAGGGCCGATGGTTTTATGTCTGCATGGATTTCCCGACAACTATCATTCCTACGATCAGCAGATTCCGACGCTCGTGGAAGCGGGTTACCGGGTAGTCGTGCCGATGATGCGGGGTTACGAGCCGCAGTCGCAGCCGTCGGATGGCGACTACCACCTAAATCGTATAGTGGAAGATGTTGTCGCCTGGATTAACCAGCTTGGCGCTGAGAAAGTTCATCTTGTGGGTCATGACTGGGGTGCGATAGTCGCTTACCTGACGGCAAACACTGTGCCTGACAGAATTCATTCGCTAAGCACATTTGCTGTCGCACCTTTACAGGGCCTGCCGATCGCGATTCGTCAAAACCCGAGACAGATTCTGCTTTCCTGGTACACGTTGTTCTTCCAGCTACGGGGATTGTCTGATTGGTGGGTTGAACGCTCAGACTGGCAATTCATTGAGAAACTCTGGCACGACTGGTCGCCTACCTGGGACATACCCCGGTCGACACTCGATTCTGTTAAAGAAACCCTTGCACAACCTGGAGTAAAACAAGCAGCTCTGTCTTATTATCGACACAGTTTTGACCGGTGGAGTTCTCAGGCCAAAGGCATCGCAAGTACCATGGAGCGCAAGACGTTAACTCCAACCCTGGCTGTGGGTGGCTGGGACGATGGCTGCATGGCGGCGGAACTCTACGAATCAGCTGCCCGCCCTGAATACTTTCCTGCCGGGATAAGAATCGAACGACTCAGCGGTGCGGGGCACTTTGTACACCAGGAACAACCCGAGACAGTCAACCAGCTGTTGCTTGCCTGGTTCAACCAACACGCTATTTAATAGCGCAACAGCAAAGAACACCGGAAAGATCGGAATGCATATTCGGTGAAAACAAACCGGACAATAATCAAGGAATAGCACCATGGCCGAAAGTGAAGGCTCAATCAGCGTCGAAGTACGCAACCACATCCTGTTGATAGGATTCAATCGACCCGAAAAGTACAACGGTTACACACCGAAAATGGCGAAAGAACTGATCGCTGCGATCACGCGTCTCGATGAAGAGAATGATCTCCGTTGTGGCGTAATCTTCGGACATGGTGATCACTTCACGGCGGGTCTCGACCTGCCGAAGTGGACCGGACGCATGGAAGCTGGAGGAAACCGGGCAAGTGATCGTGATGTTATTGATCCGATTGGCTTCGGGCGAGCCTGCAGGAAGCCCATTATTACGGCCTGCCATGGTATTACCTTCACGCTCGGGATCGAGCTTGCCCTGGCGGGCGATATAGTGATTGCTGCGGATAACTGTCGTTTTTCCCAGCTTGAACCAAAGCGGGGAATTCATGCCACAGGTGGTGCCACGATTCGCTTTGTTGATCGCGGTGGTTGGGGCAATGCGATGTATCACCTGCTCACATCCGACGAATTTGATGCAGCTGAGGCTTATCGCATTGGTATCGTGCAAGAAGTCGTGCCCGCTGGTACCCAGCTTGATCGTGCCATCGAGATCGCCGAGCAGATAGCTGAACTTGCCCCCCTGGCTGTCCAGGAAACCAAAGCCTCTTCACGCCGTTATGTGATTGAAGGCTTTGATGCGGCTGTTGCCGCTCTTGGACCCACCCAGAAACGGCTGATTGCGACCGAAGATGCCAAAGAAGGTGTGCAGTCTTTCGTTGAAAGACGCACCGCGGTATTCAAAGGCCGCTAGACAATGCGGGTGTCGTGGTTGCCCCAGTACTTGTCTTTGAGGAGCCGCTTGTAAAGTTTGCCCGTGGCATGCCGGGGTAGCTCTTCAATGAAGTCTACGGATCTTGGGCACTTGATGTGACTGATGTGTTGCTTGCACCATTCGATCAGTTCTTCTGCCAGCTCAGGACCGGCTTCTGCCATATCGCGGGGTTCGACGACGGCTTTGACTTCTTCGCCAAATTCTTCATTGGGTACGCCTATGACCGCGACATCGGTCACTTTAGGGTGCGTGATCAGACAATCTTCTGTTTCCTGGGGATAGATGTTGACACCACCTGAGATGATCATGAACGCCTTACGGTCGGTCAGGTACAGGTAGCCCTCCGCGTCTACATAGCCGACATCGCCGAGCGTAGAGTAGCCCTGCTTGCTCTTTGAACCATCGGTTTTCTCTCGATCCTTGTGATATTCATAGTTAGCGGCACTTTCGAAATAAATACCACCAATCTCACCCGTGCCGAGCTCTTCGTCGGTCTCTTCATCAAGGATGTGTATGATTGCGCCTGCCGGTTTGCCGACACTGCCTTTATGACTCAGCCACTCATGACTGTCGATCTTGCACATACCCACACCCTCCGTGCCGGCGTAGTACTCGTAGATGACAGGGCCCCACCATTCAATCATTTGCTCTTTGACGGCCCTGGGGCAGGGGGCGGCCGCGTGGATTGCGAATTTCATGCTCGTGAGGTCATAACTTGAGCGAGTGTCTTCGCCGAGCTTGAGCATTCGGACAAACATGGTTGGTACCCATTGGGAGTGCGTTACCTGGTAGCGTTCAATCAACTGCAAAGCCTGTTCAGCCTCAAAGTGTTCCATGACGATGACTGTGCCGCCTGCCCGCAGTATGGTCATCGTAAAGCCGATGGGAGCGCTGTGATAAAGCGGTGCGGGCGAGAGATAGATGGACTCCGCGTCAATCTGGTAAAGCTGTACTACCGCTGCCAGACCTTTTTCATGTCCGAATGGCAGCATCGAGAGGGGGCGCTTGATCCCCTTGGGTCTGCCGGTTGTTCCTGAACTGTAAAGCATCAGGGAACCTTCCATCTCGTCGTCGATGGGTGTCTCGGGTTGACCTGCCAATGAGGTTTCCCAGTTTTCGAAGCTGGTCGATGTGCTTCCGACGACGTATTGCTTCTCAAGTTTCGGACAGAGGCTCTCGAAGTCTTCCAGGGTGTCGGGTCGCTCGCTAGAGCCGATGAATACTCTCGCGTCACAGTTGTCGACGATGTAGGTGATCTCTGGCGTGGTCAGTCGTGAGCTGATACAGGTGTAGTACAGGCCTGCGCGCTGGGCCGCCCAGCAGATCTGGAGAAACTGCTCGTTGTTCTCCATGCAGAGGGCGATATGGTCACCGGTCTCCAGGCCGAGCTGACGAAAAAGTTGAGCTCCCTGGTTTGATTTTACGTTCAGTTCACCGAACGTTACGACCCGTCCGGAGCCTGCCATGATATAGGCAGGCCTGTCCGGTGTTGTTTCCGCATGAATTCCTGGATGGAGCATATCGTGAGTCTCCTTAGAAGTTTTGTTTGTCATAGATTTACCGACGTGCTAGTCCGCGCCCAGAATCACCTCGGCCAGTTTTTGCCTCTGATACGCTGCATCTCCCCAGAGAGTCTGGCTGTGGAGCTGACGTTTCAGGTAAATGTGCACGGCGCTTTCCCAGGTAAAGCCAATACCGCCGTGTAGTTGAACTGATTTCTTTGATCCAAAACCCACTGCGTCATTGGCCGCTGATTTGGCCATGCGGGCAAACTGCTCCGCGCTATCGGGCTCATGGTCGATGGCGCAGGCGGCGTTGTAGAGGTGTGAGCGAGCGAGGTCAATGGCAATCATGAAATCGGCAAGGGGGTGCTTTACGGCCTGGAAAAAACCCAGATTGCGATCAAACTGCTTTCTGGTCCGGGCGTACTCTGCGGTGGTCTGCAATTGCCACTCGGCGGCACCACACATGTCTGCGCAGACCAGGGTCAGTAGCGCAGGCAGTGCAGCATTCAGGGCCTCGATGGCATTGCCTGGAGCGCTGACAATCTGATTATCACCAATTGCTGCCTGGTCAAAGACCAGGCAGGCTTGATCCCTCGTCAGGTCGAGGATGGTGTCGGGTTCGATGGTCAACCCGGACAGCTTCGCCGGTACCACAATCAGGGTGGTCTCGCCTTCGTGCTTGGCGTTTACGAGGAAGTAGTCCACCTTCTGTGCATCCTGTACAAAATACAGTGTGCCGCTCAACTTGCCTTCTTCAAGAATCAGTTCTGAAGCATCGTGTTCACATGAGCCTGACCGGTTGCCTGCACCATAGCTGAAGGAATGTCCTGCTGAGATAAGGCTTAAAGCTGCATCGGCGTTGTCGGTGCTGCAGGCATCCAGGATATAGCAGGCGCTGAGTGTCGGAATCAGTGGTCCGGGCATGGCCGCTTGCCCGACCTGCTCTACCAATGAAGCGACCGCGACGGCGGACATCTGCAGTCCCCCCAGACGTTCCGGGACCGCGATCATGAGCCATCCCAGGTCGACGACTTTCTGCCAGAGTTCCCTGTCCCATCGCGACGCTGAACCATTTTGCAGATCACTGTCGTGTGCGACCAGGGCATGTAGTGTGTGAGTCGGGAGATTGTCCTGGAAAAATTTAACCGCGACGTCTTTCAGTGCCAGGGCATCTGCATCAAACCCGAAGTTCTTCGGCTGTTGTGCTCGTTGTATTGATTCGCTCAAAATCGGCCCCCGTTACTTGCTCTTGTCCAGGCCGAGCACGCGCTCACCAAGAATATTTCTCTGAATTTCGCTGGTGCCTGCGGCGATCGTACCGCCAAAGGAACTCAAATAGGCGAGTGGCCATTTGCCTTTGTCCGGGGCCTTGCCGTCGAAATTAGAAAGGGTTCCTGACGGACCTTCTATATCAAGCGCTGCGGCTGATGCATCCTGCAGGTACTCGGTAGAGAGCAATTTGTCCTGCAGCGCGAGCCGCTGATAATCAGCCAGCCCGGAGACGCTGCGCAGTCGACGGTGCTGTTTGATCCCTACCTGTCGGATAAGCATGCTCATCACCTTGTCACGTATAACAGGGTCATCGATTGCTGGTCCGCTGTTGCGTGTGCAATTTTGGGCGAGTTTCAGCAAGGCAAAATCACTGACGCCAGGTTCCTGTTTGGCTTCAATCCCCTGGCCACCGGATGTAGGTGCTGTTAATGGGCCTGCGCCTCGTTCATGGGCTAGTGTTGTCATGGCAACCTGCCAGCCTTTACCAACGTCGTCCAGGCGATAGGCGTCGTCAATCTCCAGGTTATCGAAGATCTCTTCGTTGAAGCCTGTTTCACCTGTTATCTTGATAAGTGGCCGCACAGTTACCGACTTACCCCGCTCAGATTTGATTGGTACGACAAAATAGGTCAGGCCGTTGTACTTCTCTGATTTGTCAGTTCGCGCCAGCAGAATCATCCAGCTGGCAAATTGAGCAGTCGAGGTCCAGACTTTGTGACCATTAATCACCCACTTGTCACCCTTTCGCTCGGCGAAAGTCTGTACGCTCGCCAGGTCAGATCCTGCTCCGGGTTCGCTGAATCCCTGGCACCAGAGTTCTTCTCCTGAGAGCAGTTTTGGCAGAAATCGTCGCTTCAGTTCTTCCGACCCGTGAAAATAGATGGTGGGCGCCGCCATGCCCAAGCCTATTGCGCCGGGCATGATGGGTGTTTTTGCGCGCAACATTTCCTGGTTCGCAACGGGCTGGCACCGGGTCTTGCCGCCGCCGCCGTACTCAACCGGGTAATCACAACCGACCAGTCCGGCATCGTAGGCGGATTTCTGCCAGGCACTGTAGTAGGCGAGATGTTCTTCCGTCGCTACTTCAGCACCGCTTCGGAGGGGCTTGAAGGATGGTGGCGCCGGAACATTATCTGCGAGCCAGTCTCGACAGTAGTGCCTGAATGCCTCCTGTTCAGGTGTGTCCTTTTTTTTGTTTTCTGACATGTTAGGTGTGATTTCCTTGTTAGTGGTCCGGCTGCTTCAACAACTGGCGCCATCAGGTTCAGCTGCCGGTGAATTCGGGTTTGCGTTTTTCGAAGATCGCTTTTCTTGCTTCCCTGCTATCGTTACTGGCGAGACCCTTGCCGGTTAAGCGGAGCTCTTCGCGAACCAGGGTTTCGAGATCTTCTGGTAACCCCACGCGGGTTACCTGTAATTTTGTTTGGGTGGCTGCCAGTGGTGCCACTTCGGCGATTTTTTCGCAGTAGGCAAGGAAAGCTTCCTCGAATTTATCGGCTGCATGTACGTCGCCAATCATGCCCATGGCGAGTGCTTTATCGGCGTTGACGAATTCAACTTCCAGTAGAAACCGCATCGCCTGCTCATGCCCGACTGCCTGGGGCAGGCTCCAGGTCAGGCCACAGTCCGGGGAGGTGCCAACACGCGCATACCCGGGATGGAACGTCGCGGCGGTACTGGCGATTCGCATGTCGCAGCACATGGCCAGCGACAACCCAGCGCCAATCGCGAGGCCGTTGATACCGGCTATCACGGGTTTCTGACATTGAACGCGGATCCCCGTCACGAGTTTCACGACCCGTTCAATGGTCGCATCGGGACTCTCCCGTTCCTGACCCGGGCTGAGGTCAGCACCGGCACAAAAAGTGTCTCCCTTGCCTGTTATGCCGATGGTTCTGACTGCGGGGTCGGCACTGGCTTCGTCGATCGCGGCGACCAGCGAGCGGGTGAGTTCGCCTGAGAGCGAGTTCTTCTTCTCCGGACGATTGAGTGTCAGAAGACGAACGTGCCCCTGGGTGGATTGCAGTAGAACCGGTTCAGTACTCATGGGCTAGTCCTTGTAGGTGGGATCGATACGGTCAGCCTGACGTCGAAGCGCCGGCCATGATGACTTTGCGAGTCCTTCCCAGACCTCAGGTCGGCCCAGCGATGATTCCATCATGCTGATGGCATCCTGGGTCGGCATGTGTGGTTTGCCACTGCTCAGGGTATCCACCTGGATGCGACAGGCACGCTCAAGGTAATACATTCGAAGAAAACAGCTGGCGACACTACCACCGAGCGCGAGGGTGCCGTGGTTCTTCAGTATCATCAGGTGTTTTGCGCCGAGGTCGGCCACGAGTCTTTCCCGCTCATCGAGATTGATCGCCACACCTTCCCATTCATGGTAGGCGGTATCGTGGTAGACAAACATCGCATGCTGGGTGAGCGGCATGAAGCCGCATTCCATACTAGCGACAGCGACGCCTGCGTCGGTATGCAAGTGCATGACTGCCTGGGCATCGGGGCGCGACATATGCACAGCGCTGTGGATCGTGAACCCGGCAGTATTCACGCGATGACCGTTATCCAGCACGACATTACCGTCACAATCGATTTTCACCAGATTGGATGCAGTGACTTCGCTGAACAGGAACCCGAAAGGGTTCAACAGGAAATGATCTTCCGGACCCGGTACACGAGCGGAGAGGTGAGTGAAAACCATATCGTCCCAGCCATAGTGCGCAACTAATCGATAGGCTGCTGCGAGATCTTCTCTGACTGCCCATTCATCAGCACTGACCTGATCTTTGATTCGTTTGAATTCAACGGCTTCGCTCATGGACCTTTCCCTTGATGAATGTGGCTTGTCTAGGTTTTCGATAACTAGGATACTAGATATAACGTTTGCCAAAGTAAACTCATGGCCTCGGATTAAGAGGGCCCTTTGTCGGACACTGAGTGCGTTCTACAATTCCACATGGTTGACGGGATAGCCGCCACCACCGTGCATCGGCCAGAAAAGATGAAGGGTTGCGAGATTAAGGGCTGTGGTGATGACACTCGCAGTGAACCTGACGAATGCTCCAGGCGCGTTTTTCTGCGATTGCTGATAGCGAGGTTGTTGTGACCAAGGGGATGATCTGGGAAAGTAGAGATAGCAATCCTGCCGAAGCCAGAGCGGTTGGCGCCGGCGCAGTTGAAACCCGTGCAGGAAAGGAGTTACTCGCCTGCATTGGTAAACAGCCGGATGTGGCTTAAGGTGTATATAGCTTAAGGTGTGAAGCCTTTCATTGGACCGAGGGAACCCGAATGGAAACTGAAGTTGAGCGAAGATCTCCTTGGCTGTTAACCATGATACTGGTTGGTGGGTCATGAAGACGCAATGTGAACCAGTCGAGACCATTGATGATGTTTCGGCAAGCTGGATGACTGCAGCGCTCGAACAGGCCGGGCTGAATTGTGTTGTCAGCGAAGTAAGTTCGCAGCCCATCGGGACCGGACAAATGGCAGACAGCTTTCGCGTCAATCTCACTTTTGATTCGCATGACGCTTCACAAGAGTTACCTCGAAGTCTTGTCATAAAGATGCAGGCGGAAGATGTTTTGAGTCGCCAAGCGGGCGCTGGAGGTGCCTACAGTTCTGAGATTCGTTTTTACACCGAACTGGCGCCAACAGTCAGCATACGGACACCTCACTGCTACCTGGCGATTGGTCCCGATGATACGGGTCGTTTCGCTCTGATCCTTGAAGACATGGCGCCAGCAGAGCAGGGTGATCAATTGCTCGGATGTGATGTGGAGTCTGCTCGGAGCGCTGTCATCAATCTTGCAGGTCTGCATGGCCCTCGCTGGTGTGATCCGGGTCTCTATGATGTGGTACCGCATCGCTCCGCAGATGAAATGGCTTATATGGCAGACGTGGTGGCCGAATTTACAACCGGTTTTATCGCTCATTATGGTGATCGCGTCAGCCCGGAAGACAGGCTTGTTTTGCAGGCGTTTGCGCCGGAATGCGGCAGGTGGCTATCCAGTCACAGAGACCGGTTTGTACCGGTCCATGGTGATTATCGTCTCGACAATCTGCTGTTTGGTCGGAATGACGCTGGAGACATCGAAGTCTCAGCCGTGGACTGGCAGACACTTGACCTGGGGTTGCCGGGGCGGGACCTCGGCTACTTCCTCGGTAACAGTCTGATGCCGGTAGATCGTCGTGCGTCAGAAACAGAACTGGTTGGCGTCTACCACGATGCATTGCTCGGTTATGGCGTGAAGGATTATTCCTTAGAGCAATGTTTTGACGATTATCGTTATGGGCAGTTCCAGGGGCTCATGATCACCGTATTGGCAGCCGTTGGTCTGGCTCACACTGAACGGGGGGACAATATGTTCATGGTGATGTCGTCTCGAGCGTGTGAGGCAATTCGTGATCTGGACAGCCTCGCACTGCTTTGACGGTCAGTGAGTAAACCAGGACACCGGCTTGTTTAACAAGTCAGGCGCACTTTTTTCCCAATAGCGCTTCGCAGCCGCGTGCATCTTGGTTGATATCGCAAACGCGGTATCGGAATCTGCTGCCTCGATTGCTTCCAGGATACGCCTGGAGTTCCTGGCATTGGCCAGCCTTTGCTCTTCGTCATACTGAATGCCAGCCCCCTGGGACATGCGGTGCAATGCATTGACGAGAAACCCAAGCACCAGGTTTTTTGACGCGGTTGCCACCATCTCGTAGAAACGACGTGATTCCCTCGTGGTGGCCTCCGAATCGCTCGTGGCTTCCTGAAGACTCTGGACACACTGGCGCAGGGCGACAATGTCCTGGTGTGTCGCGTGCTGTGCAGCTTCAGAAACGAGTACGGGGTATATCGAACGTCGGGCTTCGAGGACCGATTCAAAGGTGGCGTTGGCAAACTGCAATTGCAGTGAAACTGCGCTGGTCAGGTGATCGACATCGGGTACGCTGACAACCGGTCCGCCACCCGGGCCTGCCTTGATCCTGAGTACACCTTGTAATTCGAGGAAGCGGAGTGCTTCCCGGATGGTGGCGCGGGCGACACCGTACTTCTCGATCATGATGTGTTCCGGATCCAGTTTGGCGCCGGGGCGAAGACCACGTTCCTGGATGTCGTTGACGATCAGGCGTGCAACGCGGGTTGCAGCTCGTTCAGTTTGCGAGACCCGGTCCTTTACTTTGTCTGGATTAGCAGCCATTGGATGAGAAGAGCGTAGAGACTAACGTTTTGTTTGAACTGATAAGAATAGCATGGCCGAACTTCGAAACCTCGAGTCGTCCTGAGATTCTCAAGACTGATTACCGCGATCGCTGTGAGCCTGGACGGTCGGATCACGTCCCTCAGGTTCACCGACGCGAACCATACCCTCTCCGAACGGCTCGTCCCGGCGTCGCAAGGTCTCCTTGAGACCGTGTTCTTTAACGCTCCGCCCATAGTCTCGCACTGCCTGAGAACGGTGAGCTCGGGCGTCATTTTCACCTGCAAGTCGTTGCAGGGTCTGTGCACCCATCAGTTCCATTGAGAGGTTTGTGATTCGCTTGTTGGCAGCCAGGAGATCCGGATCAACCAGACTGAATCGATCGGCCAGACCTTCAACTTCATCTTCAAGCGCATCGGCAGGCACGGCTTTCATTACGAGGCCAATCTTTTCCGCATCAGCTCCGCTGATGCAGTCACCTGTCATCTGTAACCGCTTGGCCCACTGTGGACCGCAGTGATAGACCCAGAGATTGTTAGGGAGAGCACCCATGGCGCGTGCCGCGGGAAAGCCGATTTTTGCGTCGTCCGCTGCGATGACGATATCGCATGCCATGGCAAGGTCAGTGCCTCCAGCGAGACAATTGCCGTGGACCTGCGCGATGCTGGGTTTGTGCATATCCCAGAGGGCACGAATCTGGCGATTGTTGCGTTCAATAAGCCAGATGTCGTCATCGTGACTGCGACCGGTGCGATAACCTGGGCGTTTTTTGCCGCCCAGGGCGGTGAGGTCGTAACCAGAACAGAATGAGGGACCGTCACCCCGGAGAATCACGCAATGAACATCCATGTCGTCATCAGCTTCCCAGAGCGCGTGTTCAAGTTCCTCAAGGAGCTGGGTATTCATTGCATTGTGTTTATCTGGCCGCTTAAGCGTAATGCGGGCTCGTCCGTTCTCTATCTCGTAACCAATCTCTTTATAGTCTGTGTGGTCTCCAGTTGGCATCAAGGTCTCCTGTAAGCTGGGTTTGTCGTTCTATGCCGGAATTCTTTGGTTTAACCCCGCCGTGTTGGCATACAAAATCTTTTCCTGAACATCCGAGGAGATGTTCTCAACTTCGTCGAGAATATCCCGTGGTTTCCCCAGACCTTCCATGTGAGGCCAGTCAGAGCCCAGGATAACCCGATCGGCACCCATGTGCTCGATGATCTCCTCGATGTCGTCTTCCCAGAAAGGGTTCAGCCAGACATGCTGGCGAAAGCTCTCGACAGGATCTTCGCTGAAGTACTTTGGTAAGCGTTCTTTCGTGTGTTCCAGAAATCGCAGTAGCTCACCGACAAATTCGGAGCCATTTTCGACAGAAGCAACACGGATATTCGGGAATCGTTCAAACAGGCGATCGAAGACCAGGCTCGCCAGGAAATCATTAATGTTGCGTGAGCGATGGAAATTGGTGACGCTTGGTTTCGTGCCCATGCTCAACACATCGATACTCTTGGTGTCGTAGCCGTTACTGTCGTGACGAGTCTGGCCAATGTGAGTGACGACTGTGATACCAGCCTCGTTAACTCTGGACCAGAATGGATCGAAATCAGGATGAGCAGGATTGCGTGGTCCGTTACGAGTAAACACGGCTGATGGGCGCATGACGACAGTTCGTGCGTCCTGCTCGAGTGCCCACTCCAGTTCACTACAGGCCCAGTCGACATCGGCCAGGCTGATATAAGGTGAAGTGAAGATCTTGTCCTGGTAGACAATACCCCAATCCTCGGAGAGCCAACGGTTAAAGGCAGTGAAAGTCGTACA
>CAXPUI010000442.1:0-7003 GCA_964220205.1 Candidatus Allofontibacter communis
GTGGTTGTTGGTCCAAAGGCGGTGGGGATCGAACTGTTTGGCCCCTATGTCCTGGCAGTGGAGATTGCCTCAATGCTCCTGCTGGCAGGCCTGGTCGGCGCTTATCATCTGGGTCGACGCTACATGATTGATGCGCGGGGTGAAGACAATGAATGAAGCCATCGTCATTCCCCTTGAGCATGGCCTGTTGTTGGCAGGCCTGCTATTTCTGATTGGACTTCTGGGTGTGATGGTCCGGCGCAATATCATACTCATCCTGATGTCTCTTGAGATCATGCTGAATGCCTGCGGGCTGGCCTTTATTTTGGTTGGCGCGCATTGGGGAATCGCCGATGGTCAGATCATGTTCATGTTGATCCTGAGCATTGCAGCGGCTGAAGTTTCTGTCGGTCTTGGTCTGCTGCTTCAGGCGAACCGGCGTTATGGTTCTCTCGACATTGATCAAGCTAACAAGATGGTGGGTTAACCTATGGCTGATTTGATCTATGTCATTCCGCTGGCCCCGCTTGTCGGATTCCTGATTCTATTCACGACACTGGGTAACCTGCCGAAACGGCTTGTGGCTGTCACGGGTGTGGGCAGTGTCGCTGTCTCTGCACTGGTCGTGCTTTTGCTGGCGATGGAGTTTCTAGCCGACCGTCAGCCTTTGACTTCAACGATCTACACCTGGATAAGCGTCGGTGGATTTAATCCGGCTGTCAGTTTTTATGTTGATGGTCTGACGCTGACGATGCTGTCAGTCATAACAGGGGTAGGGCTGCTGATTCACATCTATTCCTCTCTCTTTATGCTGGATGATGCTGATTACAGTCGCTTCTTCAGTTACATGAATCTGTTTGTCTCTGCCATGCTGGTCCTGGTGCTGGCCGATAATCTGCTCCTGCTGTTCGTCGGCTGGGAAGGCGTGGGTTTGTGCAGTTATCTCCTCGTGGGCTTCTGGCACGACAATTCAGCTAATGGGGCCGCAGCCCGTAAGGCTTTCATTGTTACCCGGGTGGGCGATACAGCGATGGCGCTGGGTATGTTTATCCTGTTCCTGCATCTTGGCACGCTCGACTTCGAACCGATGACGGCCAAGGCGCTGGCGTTGTGGCCTGAAGGCAGCACGATGCTTACCATTGCCTGTCTGCTCCTTCTGGGTGGTGCTGTTGGCAAGTCGGCTCAGCTCCCGTTGCAGACCTGGTTGCCCGATGCGATGGCGGGTCCTACTCCGGTCAGTGCGTTGATTCATGCCGCCACCATGGTCACCGCAGGTGTTTACCTGATTGCCCGGACTCATGATTTGTTCCTCCTATCGCCTGTTGCCTTGAACGCGGTGGCGGTAGTCGGTGCCGCCACCCTTCTCATGGCGGCATTTACCGCGATGACTCAGCATGACATCAAACGGATACTGGCCTATTCGACTATCAGCCAGATTGGTTACATGTTCCTGGCCCTAGGGGTCGGAGCATGGGCATCTGGAGTATTTCACCTGATGACACATGCCTTCTTCAAAGCCTTGTTGTTCCTAGGTGCGGGTGCAGTTGTTTATTCGCTGCATCATGAGCATGACATCTTCAAGATGGGCGGTTTACGAAAAAAACTCCCGGTCGCCTTCTGGAGCTTCCTGATTGGTAGCGCTGCGCTCGCGGCCTTGCCCTTTACGTCAGGATTTTATTCGAAAGATGCCATTCTCTTGGCTGCCTATGACTCAGCCTGGTACGGGCCTACCCTCTGGGGCGTCGGCCTCCTGGGTGCCCTGCTCACGTCGATCTACAGTTTCAGGCTTGTATTCATCGTTTTCTTCGGGGAGATCAAAACTGAACCATCGGAACCCGCTGGCTGGGTCATGGCTGGGCCTTTACTTGTTCTGTGTGTCCTTTCGGTTCTCGGTGGGCTTATTGTTGTACCGGTTGCGGATGTTTTCCCGGTTGCGGCAACAGTCGCCCATGATGGTGCCGTGGCCATCATCACGCCGGCGATTCCTATCATCGGTGTGCTGATTGCCTATCTGATTTTCCTGCGTCGCAGTATTGATGTCAGGGTCTGGACAGACTCATCCCTGGGGCGAAAGTTGAATCAGTTCTGGTTCAATCACTGGGGAATGGACTGGATGTATGACGCTGTGATTGTCAGACCTTACGCCTTCGTTGCGGCAATTAACAAGAAGGACTTCATTGACTGGGTCTACAATGCACTGGCAGATATCACTTGGTTCCTGCATGACCTGGTCTCGAGGAGTCAGACCGGCCTGATGCGGAATTACGCGAGCATGATGGCGCTGGGTCTTGTGTTGCTGTCCTTTATCGCTCTGGGGGTGATCAAGCTATGACCATGATCCTGATCATGATAACCCTCTTCCTGGGAGGGCTTGCCGCATGGTTAATCGAGGCCTGGAACAGGGATCTGCCAAGATGGATCTCAGTGGGTAGCTGTGCTGTTGCGGGGATGTTACTTGTACCCCTTATCCTGACCTCCGGTGGCGAGACCATCGTTATGGCTGGGGTCAGTTCAACCTGGATTGAGCATGTAGAGGTAGCGTGGATACCCCGGTTTGGTATCAATTTTGTATTCGGCCTGGACGGATTCAGCCTCCTGATGGTGGGTTTGACGCTTTTCCTGGGGTTCGTCGCGGTTATTGCTTCCTGGGATGAGATTGATCATCAGCCAGGCTTTTTCCAGTTCAATCTGATGTGGACGCTGGCTGGTGTTGTCGGGGTATTTGTAGCTCTGGACCTGTTCCTGTTTTTCTTCTTCTGGGAAGTGATGTTGATTCCCATGTATTTCCTGATTGCGATCTGGGGGCACGAAAACAAGTCTTACGCAGCAATGAAGTTTTTCCTGTTCACACAGATCAGTGGCCTGATCATGCTGGTCGCCATCCTGGTGTTGGTCCTGTCTAACTACTCTATTTCAGGCAATCTCACATTTAATTACTTCGAGCTTCTCGGTCATTCGTTACCGGGAGATATATCCTTCTGGCTGATGTGTGGGTTCTTTGTGGCTTTTGTTGTGAAGTTGCCAGGTTTCCCCTTCCACACTTGGCTCCCGGATGCTCATACACAGGCCCCGACGGCGGCCAGTGTTTTGCTGGCAGGTATCCTCCTCAAGACCGGAGCCTATGGCCTCATCCGTTTCACGGTACCACTGTTTCCGGAGGCAGCCTCCGACATTTCGGTTCTGGCGATGGCGCTGGGCGCAGCGGGCATTCTTTATGGAGCACTGCTGGCGTTTGCTCAGACAGATTTCAAGCGACTGGTAGCCTACTCTAGTGTCAGTCACATGGGATTTGTTCTGGTTGGCGTCTTTGCATGGACAGAACTGACCATCCAGGGTTCGGTGATGCAGATGGTGGCGCATGGATTCTCGACTGCTGCACTCTTTATGATGGCAGGTGCGCTGCAACAAAGGCTGCATACCCGGGATATGACTCTGATGGGTGGGCTCTGGCAGGAAGCACCTCGGATGGGCGCGATTGCTATGTTTTTCATCGTTGCCTCCCTGGGTATGCCTGGTCTTGGCAATTTCGTCGGCGAATTCCTGATCCTGTTGGGTGCATTCAGCGTCAACAAGGTTATTACCATTCTGGCGACCCTGGGCCTGGTTACGGGAGCGATTTACGCGTTAATCGCTATGCAGAAAGTCTTCCAGGGTGAGAGAGATAAGGTGATTGGCATGAGGGACTTCGGTGCCAGAGAAATGTCGGCCATGATCCCGATGATTGTTGGCCTGACATTTATTGGTGTCTACCCACAGCCAGTCTTTGATCTGATTGAACCGGCTTTGGCGACGCTATACGAGTTGACCGAGATTAATCCTGTGAAGTGGATAGGGGCTGCGCAATGAGTTCTCTGGACCTGCTGGCACTGATGCCGATGATCGTGTTGACGTCCGTCATCCTGCTCCTGATGATGGTGATCGCGTTTGCCAGGAACCTGATAGTGACCAGCCTATCAACCTGCCTGGGCCTTGTGTTGACGCTGGCGTCGATCTTATGGGTGTCTCAGAACATAGAACCGCGGTCGGTAACACCTTTGATCACCGTAGATGCTTATGCCTTGCTTTTCTCAGCGTTGATAGTCATAGGCTCGTTTTTCATCGTGCTTGTTGCTCACAGTTATCACGCAACAAGGGGGGAAAAGCAGGATGAGTTCATGTTGTTGTTGCTCCTGTCAGCACTCGGCGGAATCGTTCTGGCGCATGCAGGCCATTTCGCGTCCTTTGTACTGGGTTTGGAACTGGTTGGGATCTCGCTCTACGCCATGATTTCCTACCCTGGGAAGGGATTATTGTCACTTGAAGCGGCGCTGAAGTATTTGATCCTCTCGGGGGTTTCAAGCGCCATTATGCTATTCGGAATTGCTTTGCTGTTTGCTGTCACAGGGTCACTTTCCTTTGCTGCTATGACAAGCGCTGTGCCCGAGGGCGCGAACAGTGACGTTTACATTCTGTTTGGCATGGTAATGCTGCTGGCAGGTGTGGCTTTCAAGCTGTCCCTGGTTCCGTTTCACATGTGGACGCCGGATGTGTATGAAGGCTCGCCAGCTCCCGCCACGGCGTTTCTGGCGACAGTTTCGAAGGGTGGGATTTTTGCTGTCCTCTTCCGTTTTTTCCTGTCCTTCGATGGCTTTCAGTATGAAACGATTGTCGCCGGACTGTTCTGGGTATCGTTGCTTTCAATAGTTGTAGGGAATCTGCTGGCTGTGATGCAGAACCGCATAAAACGAGTGTTGGCGTATTCGTCGATAGCCCATCTGGGCTACCTGCTCGTTGCCTTTATTGCTGCTGGTGTTGTATCGGGTAAGGCACTTGCAATAGAAGCCAGCCTGTTCTTTCTGATTGCTTATTTCGTCACGACCATCGGAGCTTTTGGCGTTGTTGCAATCATGTCAGGGAATCCAGCCATTGACGGGCGAGACATGGACAACCTCTCAGACTACGAAGGGCTGTTCTGGCGGAGGCCATTACTGGCAACCTTCTTCACAGCCATGTTGCTCTCGCTCGCTGGAATACCCCTTACCATGGGCTTTGTCGGCAAATTCTATATTTTTGCCGCTGGTGTCCAAGCAGAGCTTTGGACGCTGCTGGTCGCGGTAGTCGTCGGCAGTGGGATTGGCCTGTTCTATTACCTGCGCATAATCTTCACCATGACGAAACGCACCGATGATGAGACGGATATCATCATTCCGCCTGCAGGAGGTTGGGCGATAGGATTAGTTAGCGCGGTATTGCTGGTGCTGGGAGTTTATCCTGCACCGGTCGTTGATTGGGTTTTGCTGGTGGCAAAGGCAGTGGGTTGACACCAGACTCAGATTGGTTGATCCCAAATCGGCCTCCAAGAAAGGAGTACAGAGATGCTACATTCAACAGAACTTCAGGACTACATGTTGAAAAATCCGGTGACCGCCAAGGCGGACTTGACTGTCTACGAAGCTGCCATGCGAATTCTTGAGCATAAGGTTTCAGGTCTCGTGGTTGTGGATGATCGGCGAGCGATGGTGGGGATGTTGTCCGAATTGGACTGCCTGAGAGTGATACTCGCCGGTGTCTATAACGATGAAGAGTTTGGGGCAGCTCTGGTTGGCGATGTGATGGCAACGGATATCGAAAGTCATAGTCCCCATGATGACATCGTTGATGTAGCGACTTCCATGTTGGATCACAAACATCGGCGGCGTCCTGTCATTGAAGACGGATTGCTGGTTGGCCAGTTAAGTTGCAGACAGATCCTCAGTGTTGTCGTCAACGGTCTCAAGGAACAGAAGCTCAGAGTACGTCGTTGAGCCGCCATCGTTCTTTCAGGTAGGCGAACTCCAGCGGGATCACTAATGTGCGCAGATCAGCGCCAGGAGTGAACTTCGGTCCTGGCGTTGGATTTCTGGCTATGAACAGATGAGGTCTTCCTGGTCTGTCGGCACGTAGAAGTAAGAACCGGGCCTGAAGTCGTAGCCCAGGTCGCCGCAAAGGCGCCGTTGTCTGGGAGTACATTTTTGTAGAACAGATTCCTGCACTTCGGAATCATAAGAGCGTACCCACATCTGGCAATAGTTGTAGAGCAACAGGCGGCGGGAGTGGTCCGACAGGTTTCTAGACGGGCCGTGCCAGAGAGAGTGGGTGAAGATGACAGCGTCGCCTGCTTTAGCCTTGAGTTGTACCGCACCCCTTGAATACGGGGTTATCGTCCGGTCTTCAAAGGGAATCTGCATGACGTGGCTGCCAGGAAAAACAGTGAGGTTGCCGCAGTCCTCTTCCTCTGTGTCGGACAGCATGTACATGATTTTGACTGCGATGGGTTGTTCGCCTGCAGCGACCCGGGTCATGCGGAGCGATTCACCACCATCTGTGTGTGTGTACCCGGGGAATTTTTCCGTCGGTGGGCGGACAATAGCCTGGGTCATGCTCAGCATGATGTTGTGACCCATCAGGCTCACCAGGTAGTCGAAGGCTGGAGCACGGTCGATCAGGTTGATGAATTGTGGACCGTATTCCAGCAGTTCTCTGCGGTCCATAAATCCACCAGGGTCGAGGTCTTTCGCATGATCTCGAATAGAATAGTGTCCGATATTGAATCTAGGGTCATTGTCTGGCTCGTAGCCCGGCAGGCCTCTGATCCTGTCGAGTTCAGCATTATAAAGTTCGACCTCTGCTTCGTTCAGGACACCTTCAAGGACCAGGTAGCCATCAGTATGGAACTGTCTTTTCCGGGCTGCGTCGAGATTGAGCATTCAGCAAGTTTAGCAGTATTCCGGTCCTTTTTTGGCGTACATTCTTCGAATTATGGTCTCTGAAGATATGATCATGGTACGCCAGCTCGAATATAATTCGGGTCTCAGTGTGAAGTTTCCCGGGAGCGATAAGAGTGGCGACGAGGATAGGTATCAATGGTTTTGGCAGGATGGGCAGGCTGGCGTTACGTGTTGCCCGGAGCGTTCCAGGGCTGCGAATAGTTCACATCAACGAAATCGCCGGGGATGCATCCACCGCAGCTCATCTTTTGAAGTATGACAGTCAACACGGTACCTGG
>CAXPUI010000443.1:0-3379 GCA_964220205.1 Candidatus Allofontibacter communis
GGATCTGGCTCTGGGCTCGTTCTAGCTGCGATTCAATCAATCGGTCTGTGTCCGTGTGTTCGATCGTTCGCAGAGTTGTATCTCTGAGACTTGCGCGGGCTCGGAGTGGCTTAATGAATTCGATCACCGCACTGTCAGGACGAGCTGTCGCAGCGGTGACACTCTCGCTGACCTGGTTGACTATGTTGTCCATGACAGCGTCATTGACGCGGTCTTCTATTGAGTGCCTGACTCTGGCGCGAACCTGCGAGCGCACCCGCGCCTCGATGCGCGTTGTTACCCGCTCCCCCAGTCGCTCGCGGATGTCGTCCAGGTCTATATCGATATAATCGATATCGCGAGCTTCCACCGTCAGGCTACAGGCAAGCAGAAGCCAGGGAAGTAGTTTTATCCCTTTGATTGTCATTGCTGTTGTCCTGGGCCGGGTTGTCATGCTGTTGTTAACTGGCGTCGTCCTGCAACGTTTATGGTTGCTGTCTGTTACTGGTTATCTGTCATTTGTTAATGCTGTTACTGGTTAATGGTACAACATCTATTGCTGTTATTGCTGTCTGACTTCGTTGCTGTCCAGGGAAACGATCGACTTTAACGATAAGCTTTGATGCCAGCATTGCGTCCCGGTTCGGCATCACGCCGAATTGGGTGCTTGCCCGCGTATTTCCCTGTCTTGCGCAACACCTGAAAGACAAATATCGCGTAAGATAGACGATCTTACAGCAAATCTATTCCGTCGCGGGAATAGATCAACTAACGATACGTTAAAGATGAGTGAACGGACAGTTTTAGCTGACGAAGTGCTACGTCGGTATCTCGTAGACGAAATGGCCTCCCTGAGGCGTTATGCGTTGTCCCTTGCGGGTTCCTTGCATGATGCGGACGACCTGGTGCAGGCAACCGTTGAGAGGGTTCTTAAGAGTGGGCTACCGGTTGAAGCACCGAAAGCATGGCTGGTCCGTGTCTGTAAGAATCTGTGGATTGATGAATTGCGGAAACGCCAGATCAGAAACCACGATTCCTATAGGGAAGAAGGAGAAGACACCACGCAAGCAGCAGACCTGGCAGTTAATCCGGTTGAATCGGATATCGAAATCGAGCGGCGCCATGATGCGATTGCCGACGCGCTGGACAGGCTGTCGGAGGACCATCGAGTCATATTGTCCATGGTTGTTGTTGAAGGCCTGAGTTATGCCCAGGTTGCTGAGTCACTTGAGCTGCCCGTTGGCACGGTGATGAGCCGTGTTGCTCGGGCCCGCAGCAGTCTGCGCAAGCAACTGGGAGGAGAAATTCCATGATTTCGGAAGAAGATCTGGCATTGCTGTCCGCCTTTGAAGATGGCGAACTCGAGAGTGCGCAGCGATCCGAGCTGCAGCAGCGTCTCCTGCGTGAACCTGACTTACGCAGGGAACTTGAGAGCCTTCGTGCGACTGATGAAAGTCTTCGTGATTTTGCTCGTCAAATCGATACTTCACCTCTGCCTGAGTCGATAGCGGGTCTGGTGAGAGTTGCGCCGGGACGATCCGCGGTGAAATTATTCGCGGCTGCGGCCGCCGTGTTCGTCGTCACGATTGGTTCCTATTTACTGATGCCTCGTTCGGCAGAGATCGATTATGCGCAGCTCTCGGTGCTTGAATCGGGGCAACGGCTCGACTTCGGTGACAGTTATCTGGAAGTCGTTGCCAGTTTCCAGCGCCTTGACGGTCAATACTGCCGTGAACTTATGACCCGCGACAGTCATGAGATCGCCTGTCTTCTAGGTGCCTCCTGGCAGCCAGTGATAGCCGTCTCCCGCCAGGATGTCCCCGTCGATGCTTACCAGCCAGCTGGCACTGACCTGGCGCTCATTGATGGATATGTCCGGCAGCACATCGATGGTGCGGTGATGACTGCCAGGGAAGAACACAGTCTTATCAAGAGCGGCTGGCAACGTCCCTGAAAGGTTTTCGGCACCCCGCACTCATCGCCCGCGAATAAACGCGGGTAAGAATCCCGGGACCCTGGTGCAGTAGGCCTGGTAATCGGGGTCTTTCATCAGGTGATTTTCTTCTGTGACTGCCCGCAGGTAATAGATGTAGGACCAGGCCAGGATGCAGAAGACGCCATAAAGAAACTGGCTCAAACCCTGGTTATACGCAATCGCAAGAATGGGCAGAGAACCGACCCACCAGACCAGGTTTTTGCAGACATAGGCTGGGTGACGCATATAACGATAAGGGCCCGAGGTGACGATACCTCGATTCGTGAGGTTACTGGCCTTGATGTTGAGAGCGAACGTTGCCCAAACATAAATGCTCATGAGTATGAGCATTGCCAGCCCACTCAAGGTCTGCAGCCAAGGTGTGCTGATCTGGGGGTAATCCTGGCTGTACCACCCCAGCATTTGATTAGTCATGCCGTTGAATGGCGGGTAGCAGATCAGTGTCACGGTCCAGCCCAGCAGCGTTGGTTCCACGGAGCGAATCTCGTTGTTCAATTTTGGGTGTTCGATCGCGTAAGCCAGGGTAAAAAAGGCGACGTCAGCCAACAGTATTAACTTGAACAACATCCAGTAGCCGTGGGAAAAGAACTGACGGTCTTCAAAAAATTGAGCAGTGTGTCGAAAAAAATCAGCGCCGTTTGCGAATAACCAACCAACCATCAACGGTAAGAAAAAGGCTTTGACCGCAACCGCGAGCAGGGCGACCTTTTCCTGTTCGTCGGGTCGTCGCCGGGAGAGATTAAATAGCGCACGCCAGCAGAGGTATGACTTGGTCAGGTACCGATCGTCAAAAGACGCGTAATAAAAAGGTAATACCACGGCGAAACCAAGGACGAAGTAACGAAACAGTTCTGCATCGCTGACAGAGAACCAAGGCCAGGTATGGGTGGAGGAAAAGAATCCCAGATAATAGGGATTAGTCTGATAATAGACATAAAAGAGCACGATGATGGACATCGAGCTGACATAGTTAATGATCAGTCGATCAATGGATGCTGTCATCGTTATCGGTTAGGCCTCAGTAGCCTGCCATTATAGGTCATTGTTGGATTGTTGACGCTGGACTTCCGCTCGGAGACGAATCACATAGTCAACATCAGGAGAGCCGAGAGCGAGACTCCGTTCCGCGTGCTGGAGTGCCAGCTGCCAGTCTGCTACCTGGACGTAAGCTGCGGCCAGGTTCCGGTGACCGAAGGCCGAGTCGGGGTAGAGCTGGGTGACTCTTGACCAGAGCGAGAGAGGATTGTTCCAGTAGGAAACCTGCAGTTGGGTCAGGAGCAACAAGCCCGCCAGGTAGGATGAAGCGAGAGCCAGGCTCAGGATGCGCCCAGCGCTGCTTCGTTTCGCGAAACTAACGATCAGTAACGCGGTCAGCAGCGATAGCGGGATTGTCGCCATGTAGAC
>CAXPUI010000444.1:0-12564 GCA_964220205.1 Candidatus Allofontibacter communis
ACCATCGCCCTTAAGGACGTGCTCGGGTTCCTGCAGCAACTGGTCAGCATGGAAAGTCACCTGTACATTTTCTGACTGACACCGCTCGTAGATCTCTCGATCCCGGCGTCGCGCATAACGCCCATAATCGCGATTCATGTAGACATGCATGGCGCCGAATTCACGGGCAGCCGCTGGAATCAACTCTATCGGTTCACCCTGTCTGATGATGAGAGTGCCACCAAGCTCGGTCAGCTGTTCCTGCAGCTGCAGCAGTGCAGCACACAGGAAGGACAGGCGATAACGAGCTTCATGCCAGCGAGTGAGTAGATAGGCATCAAGAACGAACATCGCTACCACCTGCTCTGAGTTCCTGAGCGCCTGCATCAGCCCGGTCTTGTCAGTAATACGCAGGTCCCGGCGGAACACGAAGAGAGAAGTCTGGTCTTTCACTACAGCTAATCGGGCAGACCCAGTACCCTTTTGGCAATGATGTTCATCTGAACTTCATTGGTGCCACCATAGATGGTGACAGCTTTACTGGACAGCCAGGACCGGGTAGCACCCAGCTCATCCTCGGAGAATGCCTGACCTTCCCAGCCATAGCCCTGACTACCCATGAGCCGGGCAACCAGCTCCTGGCGATCCTGGGCCAGCGACGCACCGAATAACTTGAAAATCGATGTTGCTTCGCCGGCGATGCTGCCAGCTCGCGCTTCCTCGCCTGCTCGTCGTTGTGTCGCGCCGAAGGCTGCATGGCGCATCTTCCACTTAACGACTTCATCCCGCAGCGCGGGATCCGCAATCTTGCCCTTCACCCTGCCAAGATAGCTCAGCGCAACCGCGCTGACGTCCAGATCAACCGTTACGCCAACTGGCTGGGCCCTGCCGACAGAAGGTCCAAGGCCACCCTGACCTGAGCGTTCGTGCTGCAGGAGCCGTTTCCCCACCGACCAGCCTTCGTTGATTCGACCAACCAGGTCACGCTTCTCCGCGATGACTTCGTCAAGAAAAGTCTCACAGAAAGGTGATGTACCGGACAGGAGTTGAATCGGCTTCACCGTGACTCCCGCCTGGTCCATCGGAAAGAGAATAAAACTGATGCCCTGATGCTTCGGAGCCTCAACATCAGTTCTGACCAAGCAGAACATCCAGTCCGCATTGACCGCACCCGAGGTCCAGATTTTCTGGCCATTGATCAGAAAATAGTCGCCTTTGTCTTCTGCCCTGGTCTTGAGTCCCGCCAGGTCCGAGCCAGCACCCGGCTCACTATAACCCTGGCACCAGTTATATTTGCCCCGGGCAATCGCGTTCAGGTGCCGGCGTTTCTGATCTTCAGTACCAAATTCAAGCAAGGTCGGACCCAACATGCGCGTGCCCATATTGCGCAGGGGCAGACGCGCATCAATAGCGGCCATCTCTTCATAAAGAATTTTTGCTGCATCGAGGGATAGACCAGCCCCGCCATAGGCCTCGGGCCACATCGGTACAGTCCAACCTCGGTTTGCCATACGTTCAAGCCACAGGTTCAGGTCGTCACTGTAACGCACCTTGGTTGTTCCCAGGTGCACCGGGCCGTCACCCCTGGCACCCTCGGGGCAGTTCTCTTTCAGCCACGCTCGTGTATCAGCGCGAAATTTTTCCAGTTCTGTCACTCGCTAGCTCGGTTCCAGCAACTCTACCCAGTTACCATCAGGATCTTCAATCATGGCAATCTTGATCCCCGGTCGAATCTCCCGTGGACTGACTGCGATATTGTGCCCCGCTGCTTCGCAGGCTGCCGTCGCTTCATCGAGGTTATTTACGGTAATAGTGAAGTATCGGATTCCTGTAGCGCCTCCGATGCCACCCGGCGGGTTGGCTGCGGCTGGCGTTTGTGCATGGGTCAGCAGTTTGACGATGGTTGTCCCGCAGACAAGGCGGGTCATGGTGGTCCCACCCGGCATATCAAGCACTGCTTCCTCGGGCAGACCCAGCGTATCCCGGTAAAAGGTAGTCATGGCTTCGATATTGCCGGTAACCAGTCCGATATCGATGGAGTCTTTTGTCACATTTACGGGCATCTGTTTTCCTCAACTTTTTCAGGCACGTGTACTTCTACAAACTAACCACAGTCGCCTGCACTTGCAAGATGAGCATGAGAGGATCAGTTAGCCAGCAGTTCCGCGGCATCGAGATTGAATTCAGACATGATGTCTGCAGCATAGGTCACAGCACCGGTATTCTCACGAGCCTCACCGGTGACGAGATGCAGGCAGGCTTCAGCCATGTGCTCTACCGGCGTCACCCGACTCTCGGACTCGGCTGTTATCAGGTTGTGGTAAACCGCTCCCGGTGTCGCGACCAACCCCGGAGAAATGACATTAACACCGATGTTGTCTTCGTAAACTTCAGCCGCCAGCCCGGTTGTCATACGCTCCAGGGCTGCCTTGCACATGCCGTAAACTGAGCCACCCCGACCACCCGCATCTTTCGCAGGATGAATGGCCGCATGAGATGAAACATTGACGATACGCCCGTCACGCCTGTCGATCATCGACGGCAACACGAGCTGGCAGAGATGAAATGCCGCATAGACCTGGACATCCATCATGAGCCGATAACGCTTCTCGCTGAATTCGTGCACTGGCGCATAGTAGGTGACGGCCCCATTGTTAACCAGGATATCAACTTCACCAAAGGTTGACCGGGTCTCTTCGATGAGATTGACCCTGTGCGCTTCGAGATTGAGATCGGCCCGAACAGCCAGCGCACTTCCACCAGCATTGTTGATGACGGATGCAACATTCTTGATGCCACCTTCGAGGACATGATCACCGTCCTGCAAGGTCCTTGCTGAGACGACAACCTTGGCGCCTTCCTGGGCGTAGCGATAGGCCACAGCGGCCCCTATTCCTCGACTCGCACCCGTGATGACAGCCACCTTGCCGGCGAGCTGACCTGCTGAATTTATGGTAGCGGACACTGAACCTCCTCAGTCTTTAGTCAACGTTATGGTATACCTATCATTTCAGTCTGCGACGTCAACACCAGCGTGCGGCCTGGATCCATCCAGTCCTCCATGCGATCAGGTTCTCGTGCTGACAGATAACGACGCGCCGCCTCCGCATTCTCGAAATACAATTCCGCCATACCTGCATAGGGTTCGTCCGGCTCGCGGCTGATACTCACAACGTAGCGCAAGGCTCCTGCTTCCCGCTGGCGCTGCGCTGCTCGAGGGGCATGATCGTTGAGCCAGTAATCCGTGAAGGCCTCGTGTTCCTGCTGATCCTTCAGCGCGGCCAGCAGCGTTGTTTTGAAAAATCCCGAACGCGTCGTGGGAAACGCCTCATTCAACGTCAACGGTTCTACCGGCAGTTCACCGTCAAGATAGATGTATTCGCTGGTCGCCCACGACATGTAGGGCTCTGCTTTCTGTTGAAATGTATCGACGGGCTCAACGCCGATCGCCTCTGTGGGCCGCGGCCATGGTTCGTCGTACCAGAGCTGAGCAACACCGTCCCACGGATGCTGGCCTCCAGCGTCCGCATCAAAGAGAGTCGCGATGTAACGCCATGCATGCGGTCGGTTTTTGTCGCGCATCTGCTGCTGCAGGTCTATGACATCAGGCATATGATTCTTGAACCAGTGAACCAGCAATTCCTCTCGCGATGTCCCGGGTCGTCGCCGGATGAGGAACATCATCTTGGCACCACCGGCAGGTTGTACGACGTTCATAGGCGATTACCCTCGCAGCAGTTGGCCTGGAGTAGCGCCGCTATGTTCGTTGTTCGTCAGCAGGATTTCTCCATGGACAACAGTATGCATGATGCCGTCCGCGGTCTGCTTCAGGCGACGCGCCCCAGCCGGGAGATCATGAACCAGTTCCGGCATAGCCGGGCCAACCGTTTCCGGATCAAGCACGACAACATCTGCCTTCATTCCTTCACGCAGCAGACCGCGATCATGCAGCCCCCAGGCCGTTGCCGTATTGTATGTAATCTGACGAATCGCCTCTTCAAGTGTCAACGCCTCTTTTTCCCTGACCCAGTAGCTGAGCAGGTGAGTCTGCAGAGAGGAGTCCATAATCTGTGAGACATGAGCACCCGAGTCAGAGAAAGTCACGACAGATCTTGGATGCTTGATCATTTCCAGCACATGATCCTGGTTCTCATTGGCTATCGGTGTCCTGAAAAACAGTTGCAGATCTTTTTCCAGAGCGAGATCAATCATCAGTTCAACCGGATTCCTGTTCTGATGTCGAGCCATTTCTGCCAGCGACGGCTTGTCATAGACCATGTCATCCATCACGAACACGTAGTCCCAATCGGGCGGTCGCAATTCAGCGCCGACAACACGGGGCCCCTTGTAGTCACCACTCGCGACCTCAACAAGCTTTGCTCGCAGGTCACTGTCGCTGCGCAGACGTGCGCATTGCTCAGCCAGTGGCAACTGACGAAAGTCTGACCAGATGTCCCAGTTATCAAATGGCGTCGAACTCTCGAAGGAGAATATATTGTTCAGCGCACGACTGTGGACCTGGGCAAACATTCGTCCGCCTGCTGCAGCTGTTTCGTTGAGCAGATCGAAGTAAGGCCGCCAGAAATCCGGCGCCACTTTAACTGAGAACATACCCCAGGTTTGCGGCACCCCCGACTCAACAGCAAGATCACGGAGTCGCTCATGATAGTCGCGGATTCTTTCGGGATTGCGGCCCGGGGATTCTCCGGCAATTTCGAAAATGCCCTTGCCCGTTTCACCAACCGCGTTGACAATCGCCCGGACTTCCTCCCAGTTTGCCAGCCTACTGGCAACGGGCTTGTCGTCTGCCGTGATGTGGTTCGGGGTCCTGGACGTCGAGAAACCTATCGCTCCGGCATGGATCGCCTCTTTAACGATGGCCTCCATCTTCCTGACTTCGTCTTCCGTGGCTTCGTCCGTAAAAGCCCGTTCGCCCATAACATAGGTACGCAGAGCAGAATGACCGATGTAACCTGCATAGTTGATGCCCTTGGGCTGTTCATCTACCGCGTCGAGAAACTGGGGAAAGGTCTCCCAGCGCCATTCAATCCCAGACAACATCGCGTCCCTGGATATATCTTCAGCGCGCTCCAGGCTTCGGAAAACCAGATCAGCCTCTTCCTGCCTGCAGGGAGCAAGTGTAAAGCCACAGTTGCCCATGACTGCGGTTGTGACACCGTGGTAACTGGAGCATGAACCCAGCGGGTCCCAGAAGACCTGAGCATCCATATGCGTATGCCCATCCACAAAACCCGGTGTCACTACGTGTCCGTCGGCGTCGATGGTCTGTTGTCCTCGCTCGGTGACGCGGCCAATCCGTGCGATGACCCCATCCTGGATCGCTATATCACCCCGATAACGCGCACCGCCGGAGCCATCAATAACCATGCCATTCTTGATAACAATGTCGTAGGCCATTTCTCTCTCCCTTGATCTGGATGTCTGCATCATAACAATGAGACACTAAACTGCCTACCGATGGAGAAAAGCATGCCCCCTTACCGGGAATCAGATGTGCCGGATCAGACCGGCAAGACCTTTATAGTGACCGGCGCCAACACCGGGATTGGCTACGACACTGCCAGGGTTCTCGCTGCAAGCGGTGCACGGGTGCTCCTGGGCTGTCGTTCTGAGGAAAAAGCGGAACAGGCCATGGCAGCAATACGTGCTGTGTCACAGAATGCGGATATCAGCTGGTTGCCACTGGATCTCAGCAGCCTTGCATCGATCAGAGAAGCTGCTCAGATCGCCAACCGGCAAGATCGTATTGATGGCCTGATAAACAATGCCGGTGTCATGATTCCCCCGAGGACCCTGACAGAAGACGGCTTTGAACTGCAGTTCGGTGTCAATCACCTGGGTCACTTTGCCCTCACCGGACTATTGATCAGCAAGATCAGTTCCAACCCGGGCGCTCGAGTCGTCAACGTCTCGAGTCTCGCGCATCGCAACGGTCGGATTGAATATGACGACCTGCACGCAGAGCAGGCATACAACCGCATGGCAAGATACGCCATGAGCAAATTCGCCAACATTCTGTTTACCTACGAATTGCAGAGACGGCTGCAACACGCCAGGTCAGAGGCCATAGCCGTCGCCTGCCATCCGGGAGGCTCAGCCACTGAACTGGGCCGCTATTTCCCCGCTTTTGCCACGTTCGCCCTGCTGCCCCTGCGAATCATTTTCAACTCGTCCGCGGAAGGCGCACTCCCGACACTCATGGCGGCGACCTCAGATGATGTCACCGGCGGAGACTACTTCGGGCCAACGCAACTCGGCGAACTGAGACATTCCGCGACAAAAGTTGATACAGTGCACGCTGCGAAAGACGAAACAGACGCCGCTCGACTCTGGCAGGTTTCACTGGAGCAAACTGGCATCAACTACCCAATCTAGAACGTGCGACTCAATTACCAAGTAACAGGTAACAGTGATGGACTGGCGATACTGCTGATTCACGGTTTCCTCTCTTCCAACGCGCAATGGCTGCCGAACCTTGAGGCCCTGGGCAGGCGTCATCAACTCGTTATGACAGAGCTCTGGGGGCACGGTGAATCTCCGGTTCCCGAAAAGTCCGCCTTTACACTCAAGCGCTATGACCAGGAATTTGAACAGATACGGGCAGATCTCGACATCGATAAGTGGACCGTCATTGGCCAGTCCTACGCCGCGGGACTCGCCATCCGGTACGGCATTAATCACCCTTCTAGAACCCACCGCATCATCGTGACCAACTCAAGGTCTGCGTTTGGCGAGGTCAAGACACCAGCGCGTCGTCCGCCCGGTAAATCTGATAAAAAACATACCGACACAAACCGCACCAAGAACCGGCACCTGCCCATACACCCGATCCATGCCAGGAGGCTGCCCGGAGATATCAAGGACAAACTGGTAGACGCGGCTGACAGAATGTCACCGGCCGCCATCGAACGGGGTGGACTCATTGCTTCAAAGCTGAATGCCATGAGTATCCTCGACAAGGTACCTGTACCCTTGATGCTTACCAACGGTACCTATGAGAAAGGTTTTCAGGCAGACGCAGAAGCAATCAGGAAACGATTCCCAGGCGTCAGAGTGGTCGACCTGCCCGGTGGCCATGCCGTCAATATTGAAGCTGCTGCAGGGTTCAATTCGGCCGTACTTAACTTCCTCGATTAACGGAGCAATAACCATGTCAGAGAAAATCACGATCTACGGCCATCAGGCAAGTCGGGCTTCCCGCCCCTACTGGCTGCTGCGCGAATATGGCCTCGAAAAGGGTAAAGACTTCCTTGAAGTCGATACCGGTGGTCCCGTTACCGGCTATAACGACGTACGCGACAGCGAACAATTTCTTGCCTTGAACCCCTATCGGCTGATCCCTGTCATGACCCACGGTAACGTCGTGCTCTACGAATCACAGGCGATCTGCCAATATATTGCCGGCTTTTTTGGCGGCCCCCTGTCAGGCCAGACTCCAGGCGAGATAGCCCGGATCAACATGTATGGACTGAACTCGATCTCCAATTTTGAGCCTAATTTCCTCCCGATGGTTTTCAAGCAGGATGGTGAAGAGGGCCGGGCCCGCGACACCGCCAACCTCCAGCCTCTGCTGGCGGCGCTCAATTCGGAACTGGCTGGCCGTGATTACCTGATTGGCGAGGACCGCGGACGCTTTACGGTCGCTGACGTGATGATGGCATCAGTCGTTGGACAATACGGGCGTGCAATCAAATTCGATTTTTCTCCCTGGCCGAACATCGATGCCTGGGTCCAGCTGACGACGCGCCGGGAGGCTTTCTATCCACCTCGCGACATGAAGGTGAAACCCGACTAGCGCTTCCCTTCAGAGGGCAGTAGAAAAGATGGCTGGTACGCGCAACCATAATCCTGACGATCAGTCATTCTCGCTGCGCACCTCAACACCGCTGCCGTCCGCCGCTATGCTCATGACAATGGGACGACAACATACCTGACAGTCTTCGATATATTCGCTGCCCGAATCCGATGTATCGACAAGAATATGCAGGGGCTCTCCGCAGTAAGGGCAACTGATGCGGGTTTCAAAAACCTCAGGTTCGATGTCCATTAAAGCAGCCTTCCTCGCAGCAATGCTATTTCCAGAGGAAACCTTTACCGGTTGTCCGGTAGGTCCCGGTAAATTTCCGCTCTCGCCTGATGCCATTGAGTAGAGGCTGGAGCTCCAGATGCCGCGGATCATCGCGATGTTTCAGCAGGGCCGCCTTGTTTCGAAACCCGGCAACAAAAATCAGGTCACCGGCTTTTATGTCCGGTCCCCGATCGGCGTCCCGCTGAGCTATGCACCCATTGTAGATCAGCGTGTCAGGTTCCTCGGAGCGACAATAATCGGTGTGCCGCCGGGTCAATTCAATGTACTCCTGCTGTGAAGCACGATCAGGAAACCGGGTCCCCAGCACACTGAGAATGACATCGCTGTCCCGCATCGGACCGCGCCCATCATTACGATCCCACCAACCATAGTCGTCAATATCACTGAACAGATTACTCATGACCCGACGCCGGGTCATCTGCCGTTCACCCATGGTTGCCGTCAGCGCGACATGGGCTGGCCGATTGACATGCGCATCAATGCTGGCCTGGCCACCGGTGTAACGTTCGAAAATCAGGACCTGGTTCGGGTTGTCCTCCGAAACAGCCGCTTCGTAGGCGCTGGTTTCGGGTTCGCCGTCCAGCGCATCCTCACTTCTGTCCTGCCAGACAGCCAACCAGTCAGCTACGCTGGTTCCTGATGTCCGGACCTCAAATTCGACGAGGGCAGTTACCGGGGATTGATTGCTCATCGTAAACTCTCCAAACTCTGATTCACCAAGTGCCATGACCGACAACTGTAACCGATTACCGTTCATTAAGGTCAACCGGACAGCAAGCATGATTGGAGCGTAAATGAATTTCACAGGTGCTCTCAACTACGCCTCGGCAGAAGAAAATGCGCCACCTCAGATGGGCATCGCAACCACCATCGCAGATGCTCGTCCACTATTCGGGAAAACCACTGTCGATGATGCTTACGGGCTTCTGCTCAATGATCGAGGCTTCCTCCTGGCGGACGCACCTTCCGCGGTTGTCGACTGGACAGACCCGAAGGAGGTCGCTGGCAAGTACTACGATGAAGCCCTTGGTCTTGCCCGGACCCTTCTGCGCGACTTCAATTTCAGCCCGATCAGCAGCCACACGTTTCGCAGCGAAGACATTACGGAACACCACTGGATCGACGGCATCCAGTATGGTCCTTGCGCTGAATTTGTTCACAATGACTACGCTGACACCCTGTCTCCGGACAGACAATCCGTCGAGCGGACTTTCCCCGAGATCATGGGTATGCCAACGAACAAACGGGTGGTCGGCATCAACATCTGGCGCTCCGTGACCGTAACACCCCTTGAACGGTTCCCCCTGGCTGTTTGTGACCGAACGTCCATTGATCCTGAAGACCTGGTCTACTCACTGAATGTCAATGCGCCGAAGCCCTTCAACGCGCACTACTGCCTGCCAAATGCAGGGCAGCGCTGGTATTACTACTCAGGCATGAGAAACGATGAAGCCCTGGTTTTTACCACCTATGACTCCCAACCGGACGATGGCCAGTTGTTCAGACCCACCCTGCACACCGCGGTGGCACTGCCGGGTTCAGAAAACCGCCTGCCGCGCGTCAGCGTCGAAGTACGTTTTTTCGGTTTTCTGGACACTGACTGAGGTTCGCAAACCCGACTGAACCTTCATCCCCGGTCCAGAGTTGACCGGCATGCCCAGCCACCGATTGACTGGCTTGAAAACAATGCGTCTCCCGGTCAGGAGCTTAAAGACGGAACAGTTTGCGAGCGTTCTCACCAAGTACCAGTCTGCGGCGGTGAGCCGACATAGGGGCCAGCGCTTCCTGCACTTCCTGCATCGCCGTCATATGGGAATCAACGTGCGGATAATCTGATCCCCAGAGAAACTTGTCTTCACCCACCAGGTCACACTGGGCATCGATGCTGCCCTCGCTCGGATCCATGACGAACCAGAAATTTTCCCGGATATACTCGCTGGGCGGGCGCGACAGACAACTGGTCGCCTTGAACCTGTCGTATTTCTCGTCCAGTCGATCCATCAGGTACCTGACATAACCCGCCCCCGACTCGACGATAGCAATTTTCAATTTCGGGTGTCGTTCCAGCAGCCCGTCGCACACCAGGGCGGCGACGGCAGGTATGAGTTGCATGGTGCCGCCCAGGCCAAAGGAAAAAACAGTATCGGGACTCTCCCTGGTGATGTCCCACCATTGGGTGTTGGAAAGGTTCACCACTCGATTGAAGCGGACGATCAGGTGAATGCAGACTGGCAGATCTGCCTCTGTCATCAGGTTCCAGATAGGATCGAAATCGGGGTGCGATGGCCGCTTACCACAGACTGGTTCAGGCGCCATGAACATTCCCTTGAAACCCAGGTCGAGACATCGCTTGAGCTCGGTATAAGCCAGGTCAACGTCATAGAGTGGTACATGCGCCACGGCCAAAATGCGATCCAGGGCCGGGCTCGCAAAATCCCATTGCCAGTTGTTATAGGCACGGGCATAGGCCATGGCCAGTTCAGGGTCATCCTCCTTGTCCCAGAGAATACCGATAGTGGGGAATACCAATCCTTTATCGACTCCCCATTCATCCAGCAACCTGATCCGGGCGTCGGTGTCATAGGATGCCTTGGGACACCCGTCCATATAAGTCAGGCTTTTATCGACAAATGTCTGGACAGCATCGTGTTCTGCGCCACCGAGCGCAGCAAGGCGGCCCTTAAGCAATACCTCATTGTCGACAAGCAACACCTCGTCACCATCATCATGACGCTCAATGCGGATGGCACGATCGCGGTACCTGGGTTCCAGGTAGTTCTGCCAGAGGTCCGGTGGTTCCATGACATGTGAGTCCATATCCACAACGAGCGATCCGTCTGATGTCATTTGCCTGCTCCTCACGCGTCCACGTTGACTATAAGCTCTTCATGCCCCCGGAAAAAGGTGCTCGATCCCCAGACAGGGTTGGGATTCACAAGAGCGAGAGACTGGTAGCGCCTGAAAATTTCCTCAAAAACCACTCTGGCTTCCAGGCGTGCCAGAGAAGCACCAATACAATGATGAATACCATAGCCAAAAGCGACTTGTTTCAGGTCCGTCCGCCTCAAATCAAATTTGTCAGGCTCGTCATTGGCCCCGGGATCACGGTTCGCTCCCGCTATCGAGACAAACACCAACTGACCGCGCTTAAACCGGCACCCATGAAAGTCCATGTCTTCCAGAACGAAACGTCGTGTCGCCTGAACGGGCGGCTCAAAGCGGAGCATCTCTTCAACAGCACCGGGTATGTTTTCGGGATGCTGCCGCAGCCAGGCCTGCTGCTCTGGATGCTGCAACAACAGGTAGAGCCCATTGCTGATCAATCGCGTAGTGGTCTCATGCCCGGCCAGCAGAAGCAGGACACAGGTGTTGTACAACTCAGGTCCGTTCAACCTGCCGCCTTCATCTTCCGCGGCAATCAGTCGCGACATCAGGTCTTCGCCGGGTTCTGCTCTCTTGTGTTCCGCCACTGTCCTGAAGTAATCATACAGCGCTGCATTCGCCTTAATGGAACGCTCTGCCATATCCGGGTCTATGGTCGATATACCGAGCATCAGCTCCTCTGCCCAGTGCATGAACTGGGCATGATCGGATCTCGGCAAACCCAGCATTTCGGCGATGACAATGGCCGGCAGCGGCTTGGCAAGTACCGACACAAAGTCGATCTCTGCCTCATTGCCAACACCAGCAAGACTGTCGTCAACCAACTTCCGGATCCTCGGCTCCAGGGATTGGATGACTTTATGAATAAAACCCTGTTGAGCAAGCCGACGTACCCGGGTGTGATCGGGCGGGTCAAGGTCCAGCATACTGGGATTGTGAAACCGCTCGAGACGTTCAGCATCCATATTACGGGTCAGTTCTCCGACCTGCTTCGGAAAAGGCAGTACGCTCGCTCCAAAGCCCTTACTCCGCAGGACCTCCTGAACCAGATCGAATTCAGTAACCCACCAGGCCCGCCAGGTCGGGGAATAGTAGACAGGGGCAAGCTGGCGCAGCCGAGCGTGGAACGGGTAAGGGTCATGCCAGACCGCTGGCGAGAGAGGATTTAACGATACCCCGTAGCGTAGTTCCTCATACTTTGACATCAGGTGCACATACCCCTCGCCAACGAGTAAACCCAATCGCTGCTTTAACTTCATGTTCTGAACGTCATATTTTGGATTTCATCGCTGTTTCTGTGGCCGCGCTCCTCGCACAGATTCTCTGTTTGACAGCAGTATAGTGAAAGACTAGAGTCGGAGACATCGAATTGGTCTGACCAATTCGATGTCTGTGGGTAAGAAAGTCATAGCGTCTAACGGGTTCACAGTACGGCAGGACATGATGCAGCGTCGCCAATTTTTAAGCAGGACTTCGGGCACCGTGGCACTCGGTGCCCTAGCCGCCACCGCAGGCTGGCCAGGATTGGCAATGGGAGGCAACAACATGCCGAGCAAGCTGCGGAACGTTGGACTTCAGTTGTCAACAGTGAC
>CAXPUI010000445.1:0-2459 GCA_964220205.1 Candidatus Allofontibacter communis
CTATGAGGATGTCGCCGGCTGGGGGGAAAGCCGGCTGGACGAAAGCTTTGCCAACAAAATAATGACACCAGGATTTGTCGAAGCCCATGCTCATGTGATGGCTGGCGGCATGATGACCCTCCCCTACCTGGGATACTTCGCACGGGCCAGGGCCGATGGCTCCATCGCGCCAGGGATCACCTCTTACGATATACTGATAGATACGCTCAGGGCCGAGGACGCCAGACTGGATGATCCACATGAGGAGATTGTCGCGGTTGGCTTTGACCCGATCTATTTTTCGGATCAGCCTCGTCTGACGCGCCACCACCTGGACCAGGTTTCCAGCACGCGGCCAATTTATATTCAACATGCCAGCGGTCACCTGGCGACTGTCAATACTGCAATGCTGGAGAAGAATGCAGTTACCCGTGATCTCCGCGTCGAAGGTCTCGGCCGGGACAGCGACGGTGAACTGGATGGTGAACTCCGTGAACCACCAGCCATGAGTCTCTGTAAAACAGGTCACCGCACAGTGATGTTCAGCAATAACACCGAGGTCGCACTGCGTGACTTTGGTGCCATGGCCCGAAATGTCGGTATCACCACCTGCACTGATCTGGCCGGGTCAGCGATTCTTGCACCAAAGCTGCTGGACATGTGGCAACAGGTGACGAGCGATGAGTCCTTTCCAATGCGCGTGGTGCAATACAATATCCCTGTGATGCCTGGTGAAGCTGCGGACTTCTCAGCTGTCGCAGATACGATGGTCAAACTCCGCCAGAGTGAAACAGATAAATATCGAATGCCCGGCGTAAAGTTCGTTCTGGACGGTTCAATTCAAGGCTTCAGCGCCCTTATCAATCCTCCGGGTTATTTCAAAGGTGAAGATCACGGTCAGTTACTGGCTGTGCCCGAGCAACTCAAAGACTGGATGATGCCCTTTCACCATGCTGGCCTGAGCATCCACATGCACTGTAACGGGAACAAGACCCAGGATCTCGCTATAGAGACTATTGAGCAGTTACTCTGCGAAGCGCCCAGACCTGACCACCGTCACACCATTACCCATGCTCAACTGACGACGCAGGCCCAACTTCGAAAGATGGCGAAACTGGGCCTGTGCGCAAATTTCTTCGCCAATCACCTGTGGTTCTGGGGCGATCAGCACTTTGAGATGACCGTTGGCCCGGAACGGGCTAATCAACTTGAACCTTGCCGGTCAGCGATCCGCGAGGGAGTCAGTTTTTCGGTGCATTCAGACGCCGGGGTAACGCCCCTTGGCTCACTGCATACCATGTGGTGCGCAGTAAATAGAGTGACACCGTCTGGCCGGATTCTAGGTGAGAATGAAAAAATCACCCCTGCTGAAGCATTGAAAGCAGTCACGATTGATGCTGCTTATCAACTACACCTGGACCATGAGATCGGCAGCCTTGAGGCAGGCAAACAGGCCGATATTGCTATTCTCGCCGCTGATCCATTGTCGGTTGACCCTATGAGCATCAAGGACATTGGCGTATGGGGTACGTTGCTGGGCGGAATCAAGCACGAGGCCGCTGGAAGATGATCGGTTTTACCGTCATCGGGGGATACCTTGGAGCGGGCAAAACAACACTGCTGAATCATCTCCTGGCAGCGGAACACAATATCCGGATCGCCCTGCTGGTGAACGACTTCGGGGCAATCAACATTGACGCGGACCTGATCGAGTCAGAGACCGATTCCCAGATCAATCTGACAAACGGGTGTATCTGCTGCTCCCTGACAGACGGGTTTGTCGAAGCGATCGATTCCCTGTTGGCCGTGCAGCCTGCCCCGGAACACATTATTGTAGAGGCCAGTGGCGTCGCTGACGTCGCCAACCTCGCCCAGTACGGCTACGCACCGGGGCTGCGCCTGGATAGTGTGCTCGTGCTCGCTGACGCAGAGAACGTCGTCACAAAAGCCAACGACAAGGACGTGGCGAGCACAGTGCGTCGGCAACTGCAATCAGCGGACCTCATTATCCTGAACACAACAGACCTGCTCACAACAGCAGAACTCAAGGAACGCCGGGAATGGCTGGAGAATACTTTCCCGGGGCAATCAATTCTGGAATCAAGTTTTGGCAAAGTCCCTGTTTCACTGCTGATGGGCAACCATCGCGACTCGGCAATGCCTGTCAGCAAGCATGCGGACCATGAACACTACTCAACCTGGAGCTTTGAATCCGACTTCGCCGTTTCACCAGGCGGGCTCAAGCAGTTTGTTTCTGCAATACCCGCAACCGTTATCAGGGCGAAGGGCATCGCGAGACTCAATGACGACTGCCATCAGTTGTTACAGGTAGTTGGTCAGCGCAAGACTCTCGAACCGATCGTCACGGATCAACTCACCACGCAGCTCGTTGCCATCGGCCTCTCCAGAGAATTCGATATCGACCAGCTCGAGCAACTGGCAGACACTTATCTCAGGGCTTCACCCGACAGATAGCAGAG
>CAXPUI010000446.1:0-4870 GCA_964220205.1 Candidatus Allofontibacter communis
CGCCCGATAGATGGGCGGCTTCGTTGTAGGGGCTGGGTGTCACCTCACGATCGGCAGACGAGGAGACTCGACGCAGTAGGGATCAGACACGACCCGTCTTGCGGCGGCGTGCGAAGGCCAAGCCCAGTAGCCCAAGTCCCGAAAGCGCCAGGGATGCGGGCTCCGGTACCGATGGCGGGTTGCCGCCGCCAGGGCAAGAAGGATGATCGCCAAGGATACAGTCGCCGACCTGCGATTCGACGAACTGCGCTCCGTCCTTGGCCGGTGAGACATGCGCTTCACCGAGGTCCAAGAATGTGAGAGCCAGCTGACCGTTACTGTCCATGCTCAATGCCTGTGACGCGTCGGTCCAGCCACCATCGAACATTTCGAGGTCGAAGCGAAATTCGTATCCAAGTTCAAAAATCCAGCCTGCGCAGACTGCGTCATTGGGGTCCGCACACACGTAGTCGTCGTCGCCGCTCAGCAAGTTTCCTTGCTCGTCAATTGCGTTGCCGTTGGCGTCGACCAATACCTCCGCGGAGTCTTTCAAAAGACCCACGGGGTTCTTATCCGTGTAGTTGTCGATGTCTGCTTGGGACACGAAGTTAGTGATGTTGTATTCGGCAGATGTTGCGATCTCAAGCACGCCACTGGCGTCGCCGCTTTCCACTACACCGTCGTTCTTGTTGAGCTGTGTGTTGTCCTGACCTCCCAGTTCCACGGTACCGATGCCGCCGGAACGGAAAAACGTCGGGTTTTTCGCGTCGTCTGCTGCGAGGTAGTCGACCTGCAGTTCGATCTCACCACTCGAGTTAACCGGTCGCAGTACAAATTTGTCACGTTTACCAAGCGAATCGCTGCCGACAAGGTGTTTCAGCGTATGGGTCTTGCTGCCCCATCCGACCGAGTTGTCACCCCAAGAATTGTCGACAAAATCTTTAGGCATCGCGAAATAGAGGTAGTGTCCGGCGTCCGCTCCGCTTTCCTTCGTGCCGAAGAACACTTTTCCTCCGTCTACCGTCTGGCCGTTGTCTAGGTCGAACGCCACATCGAAGCCCAGCGAGTAGCCTTCGGCTTCACCGCCGAAGCGACCGTCGACATTGAAACTTGCGTGCGTTGCCAAAGGACCAACCGCCAATGCGAGCGTCGCTGTAGTGGTTAAGGTCTTGAGCATGTACTTGAATCTCCCAGAGCCATCGAAGACGTCGTAGTGACACTCCAACGCGGCTTTTGGCGGATCGAAGCAAGTTTTAGGCCAGCCTCACTTTTCAGGCATATCAAACAATCGCTTACGTGATTTTTGTAACTCTCCTGCGGATGGCTTCGCGTACCACTGTAAACTTTTCCGACATTTTAAAAGGGTGGGTGCGCTCGTGAGGCCTAAAGCATTGGTAGGCCAAAGCTATCGCCTTAGCCGCCCTTGAAAGTCTTGAGCCGGGCGGTGCCGACGGTTAGCTTGACTGGTTTCCACGACCAAACTGCGTTGGTGAATATGAACGCTAAGTTGAGAGATGAACCGATGAAATGGGACGGCACGTTCGACGAACTTGCGGCAGCACTATAACGTTGAGCATAGATGGCGCGGACGAAGACAACGCTATGGCAGCTCTCATAGAGATAATCGAGGAACGCTTTGGCGAAGCGGAGTGACTTTGGATAACGACGGTCAACATCAGGCACAGGAACTGGGAGAACTCGTCGCCACCGGGACCCACCAGGAAATAAGGTCTCTGATATCCGAACTCAAACCCGAGCAGCTGGCAGATTTGCTCGAATCCTCACCCGTCGCGGAACGCAAGGTCATCTGGGATCTGAGCGACAATGCCTTGCAAAGCGATATTCTTCAGCATATCAATGAAGAACTGGCGCCAGCGTTGCTTGGCGAGAAATCTGCCACTGAAATTGCCGATGTCCTGGAACACATCGACGACGACGATTCAACGGATATTCTCCAGCAACTGCCCATTAGGCTTACCCAGCAGGTTCTGGAGGCGATGGACAACCAGAACCGTCAGCGCATGGAGAATCTTCTCGCCTATCCCGAGGACACGGCGGCGGGGCTGATGAACACCGATACCATCAGTGTTCGTCCTCACGTCACCGTCGAAGTTGTCCTCCGCTATCTTCGGCGGCATGACGAACTTCCAGAGGCGACCGATAAGAGTTTTGTTGTTAATGCCAACGATGTCTTTATCGGATTAATCCCGCTGACACGATTACTGGTGGCAAAGCCCTCAACAACCGTCGATGACATCATGGTCAAGGAGACTGAAACCATACCAGCTGATCTGCCAGAGCACGATGTCGCGCAGATTTTCGAGCGCTACGACCTTGTCTCTGCTCCGGTTCTCGACCAGGACAACAAGCTGCTAGGCAGAATAACGATTGATGACGTCGTCGATGTAATTATTGAAGAAGCGGATCATTCAATCCTGGGCATGGCCGGCCTCACCGATTCAGGCGACCGCTTTGGGACAATATTCCAGACTGTCCGGTCTCGAGCCATCTGGCTGGGCGCAAATTTGATTACCGCTTTCATGGCTGCCTATGTCATCGACATTTTTAAGAACACCATTGAGAAAGTAGTCGCCCTGGCTGTACTGATGCCTATTGTGGCCAGCATGGGAGGAGTGGCGGGCAGCCAGACGTTGACGCTCGCTATTCGCAACATGGCGACCGATGAGCTGTTCGATACTCACCTCGGCTGGTTGACCCGCAGAGAGGTCGCGGTAGGCATCATCAATGGCTGCTTCTGGGCCCTGGTGGTCGCGGCGGCCGCTTCGCTTTTCTTCCAGGACAACGATCTTGGCTTTATCATTGCGGCGGCTCTGGTCATCAATCTTGTGGTTGCGGCGTTCTCGGGTGCCCTGCTGCCCAGTTTGCTTCGTTCCATGGGCATTGATCCGGCTATCGCAGGCACGGTGGTATTAACAACAATCACCGATGTTGTTGGTTTTATATCCTTTCTCGGCATGGCAACCTGGTTTTACGCATGACAGATGATGATCACATTGAGGACGAGCGACCCAGCAAGAGCCAGCGCAAAAGAGACATGGGTGACCTACGCAAACTGGCCACCCGGCTGGCTGAGCTGAACCTGGAACAGATCAATCAGATCGATGACCCTGTCATCAGGGAGTCAGTTCATGCAACTCGCAGAATCACGAAAGGTAATGCTCGTAAACGGCAGATACAATACACAGCAAAGCTCCTTTCAAAGATAGATACAACCGATATTCAGAACCTTGTTGACACCCTCGATGCCAGTAGCGCGATATACGTGCAAAAGTTCCATCGGCTCGAAAGCTGGCGGGAGCGGCTATTGCGCGATGACACAAGCGTCTTGAGTGAAATACTTGTTGAGCATCCGACGTGTGATCGACAGCAACTCCGGCAACTGACTCGCGCAGCAATCAGGGAACAGGCTGGCGACCATCAGGGTCCCTACTTCAGGAAACTGTTTCAGTTCCTGAAACAGTTATCCTGATAAGCTTTGCACTGCAACCACCTGACTAACGGAGCGTTACCAGCAAATTGCCTCATTTCAATGAGCTAGAACCCACGTGTCCTTGGTTCGGCTAACTGGTCAGCCGCTGTTGTAGATGAAACGGCATATCCCGACGCAGCTGATCGCGGATCTGGAGATCAAGCTCACAAACAAGCACACCTGGTCCGGTTGCCAATTCAGCGACAACCCGGCCCCAGGGATCCACAACCATCGAGTGTCCCCAGGTGCGGCGACCGGAATCATGAACACCACCCTGACAGGCAGCCACCATATAACACGAGTTCTCCACAGCTCGCGCTCTCATTAACAGCTCAAAATGAGCTTGACCCGTAGTCTCGGTAAAAGCAGACGGAACAGTGATCAGGTCTACTTTTTTGGCAAAAAGACGTCGATAGAGTTCCGGGAACCTGATGTCATAGCAGACACTAAGACCAACGGTACCCAAAGGACACTCGCAGGTAACGATATCTTCACCCGGTTCGAATAGGGCGGACTCGCGATAGGCACCCTGGTTGTCATCAACAGCTACGTCAAACATGTGAATCTTATCATATCGATAGACTTCAGAACCGTCCGGATTGAGAACCAGAGAGGCTGCCCGAACCCGGCCGTCCGGCACCGGACCATCATCAGGCCTGGAAGCAATGGGAAAAGTGCCAGCAAACAGCCAACAGCGATGTCGTTGAGTTACCTCTCTGAGAAAAGAACGAATCGGCCCGTCCGCGGTTATCTCAGCCATACCAATCTGCCGAGGATCATCCGAAGCCAGTGCAGCAAAATTCTCAGGCAGAAACACATAATCTGCAGCTGAAGCCGCCTCATCGATCAGATCTTCAGCATTTCGCAGATTAACCTCAACGCTCTGGCTGCTCACCATCTGAACCAGGGCAATAGTCAAGGCTGGGCCTCGACTGCTTCTTCGCTCTTTCCGGCGACTTTGTCATCGAATATCGCTACAAACTCAATGTCAGGGCTATCTAGAGTTCCAGAAATTCGGTACTTGGCACTACTCATCTGGTCAATCTGATCTTCGAAAACTCTCTGGGCAATCATAACCCCGACTCCAGACAGTGGCCCTGCTGCTATTGCACTATAAGCGGCATACCAGGGCAAAGTCCGGGTTACCGGTAAGGTCACAATCATTTCGTTATTCAGTGTTTCTGCCTTAAGGTCTAATTCTCCGCCCAGAGTGAATTTGGCGGTTGAACCCTCAATGACAATAGGTTCGACCATGCCAACCTGTCCTTTATCGAAAGCGGTTACGCCAGAAATCTCACTAAACTCAAACCCCTTTTCGACAACATCCGAAAAATCCAACCTCAGACGACGGGCGATGGATGTAAAATCAAATATTCCAAGGAGCTTGAGAGCGCCTCCCGT
>CAXPUI010000447.1:0-4501 GCA_964220205.1 Candidatus Allofontibacter communis
CCTGATAACTCATGATGCGATTGTACGGGCTCGCGTTCGCGATTCCTAGAACAGCAGGGTTATAGTAGGCCTGTTATCTATTCGAGCAGCTAAATGCCATCAGTACTTTGTATCGGTCACAGGGGTGCAAAAGGTCATCGACCAGAAAACACCCTCCCTTCATTCGAGTATGCCTTGGAACTCGGTTGCGACTGGATTGAACTGGACGTCTATTTGGTTGCAGGTGAGCTAGTTGTCATCCATGACAAACGGGTAGACAGAACCACTAATGGCCAGGGTCGGGTGGAAGAATTACCATTGGCGTACCTTCGGTCCCTTGATGCCGGAGACGGGGCACGTATCCCCACGCTCATCGAAGTGCTGGACCTGGTTGATGACCGATGCGGTGTCAACGTGGAACTCAAGGGCAAGAATACCGCGCAAGCAGTCAGTGATGTTCTAGCCAGCTACCATTGGTCACGGGAGCATTTCCTTTTGTCATCGTTCAATCATCAGGAACTGGCGAAAAGTGATCCAAGATATCCCCGGGGTGCGCTCTTCGAGGGTCCGACAAAAAACCACTGGCAACAGGCTGAAGCACTCAACGCATGGTCGGTCAATTTTCATTTACCCCATGTCACACCTGCTTTAGTCAAGGAGGCGCAGCTAAGGGGCTACAAGGTTCTCGTTTATACCGTCAACGAGATCAATGATATTCAGCGGATGCTGAACTGCAATGTGGACGGAATCTTCAGCGATTATCCTGACCGTGTTCGTCAGTTGATTTAAAAGGTCCTCGCGACGCTGTCTGCCGAAGTACCCTTGCCCTGACATCGGGTGCTGCGCCTATCTGCTCCGAACCTACTGGTCAGCAGCCAGACTGTCTATCTCTCTTCTCAGATTCAACTGCTCATCAGTAACAACAGCCTCAAGGGTTTCAATCCGGCTGCGGGCATAATCAAGTTCAGCACGAAGGTCACTCACCTCGTCTTCAAGGTCTTCGATCCTGTCCTTGAATTTTCCGCCCCCATTGGCGTTTTTAACCAGCTTCACGATAGTGTCTGCAACAATTCCAGTGACGACAATTATCATTATGAAAAGCCAGAAACTATTACCCATGATCTTCTCCCTGTTTGTGTATCTCTTTCGTGAGCTGTCTCCGCAGCAAGCAACCGCTCCCCAGCACAGATCTGCTGACATCCGGAAAGCCATGGTAAATCACCTGCCCACTTCCCCGGATAGTGACATCCAGTTCGTCCAAAACCGAAACAGCGATGGAGCCAGTGCCACCTAGCAGGATCCTGACGAAGTCACTCACCAGGTGATCTGCCTCGTAACTGCCGGAACCCTGCAGGTCAATCAGCTGAGTCTCGACATCCCCCTGAGCGGTGAGACTACCTGAACCCCTGATACTCACTTTCAGTTTATCTGCTGTCAGGTGCTCAAGCCTGACTTTTCCGGAGCCACTGATATCCAGAGCAAGCGTATCACTGTCAAAATCCGGCACCTGCACCAATCCCCGTCCCAGGACGGATATCTTTCCAATGTCCTTGACCGCGAGATCAAACGAAATGACTTCCCTCATAACCTCTATCGGTGTGACCGGGGGACTCCGATAACCCACTTCCAGCACACCGCCCTTCACCTCTGTCACTATGTCTGACATGACATAGGTCGGAGCATGCACAGTAAGACTCTCGCTATCCTGCTGGCTGATGTTCAGGCTACCAGGCCCAAAGAACACAACCTCATCAAAATCAACGACATACCTTGACTCTATGGGCATTACGAGTCGCCTGAAATTTTCTTCAGTTCCTTTTGCAGTTGAAACCGTGACGAAGTCACATGGCCTTCCATCTCTCTCAGACGTTGCTCTATATCAGAGAACTTACGCCGTGCCTCACTCATCGCCTGAACATTACTGGGACGTTCCTGATTGCGTGGGTCATAGTTTTGACCTGATTTCATAGACATCTCTCCTGCCTCATCTGATCCAGGTTGATCCTCGAAGCGGTCTGTCACACGCCTGTAATATGGCTTGTCATCCATCAGGAAATACAGGGCAAAATAAGCTGGAACTGTTATCGATGGAATAAAGATCAGTCCCATCACAGCAGCCAAACGTATCTCCCAGGCCTCCCGGCCAAGATAGTCAGACAATCCAGCACAAACTCCGCAAACCTTGCTGTTCTCGCCATCTCGGTAAAGCTGGGCACTTCTTTGCCTACGGGGCTTTCTCCGGGGCTTTCGTCTCGAATTTCTGCCCCGTTTCCTGGGTGCTAAACCAAGCTCATCCATGCTCATACCGTGCCAGCTACCGGAGTAATGTCGCCCGCGGCGACCTCCTTTTCGTCTGCGTCTTGGCTCCGGGTCTTCGTCCAGTTCGTCACCATAGAAAGCATCAAAATCTTCATCATGCAGCTCAGACAGTTCATCCGCGACCTCATCCGCGTGCCGCGCGTTTTCCCTGGCGAACTCAGCGTCTTCCTGCGCCTTGCGGGCCTGGGCAGCTGCTCGCCTAGCTTCTCTGCTATCGCGGTAGTCGCTGTCCGTACCGAACAGCTTTTCTGTCTGCTCATCTATCCAGGCTTCCGCTTTGGACGTTGCCTCATCCACCAGGTCCTCAATAGATTGATCAAGATCACGTTCACGGGCCGGCCGGCGCTTGACTCTTTCTGCTAGTCGCTCCGCGCGCTCCGCTGCCCTCTGTGCATGACGCTCTTTGCGTCTCGCTCGTTCAGCGGCGCGTTCCGCTAAGCGCCTCGCACGACGGGCTGCTCTCTCAGCCGATTTTCGCTCGTTAGTCACTAATCCTGCCTCAACTGCTCAACTTCCGGATTGCTTTTCCCGCCATCCAGGACTCTCCACGTCCAGGATGGATTCCAGAATCTCGATCCTTGCTGCCATCTTATTGGCGACATCAACCATTTCATCCAGTTCAGCTCGCTCTTTAGTCGTCAGTCCATCAACCATCTTCTGCTTCGACTTATAGTGAAATACGATCCAGATTGGCGCCACAACGACAAGAAAGACCACTACCGGCACAAAAAACGCCACTACGATACCGTCCATGTCTGCCTCTCTGCTCCTATCGTCCCTGGTTTACTGTTAATCCACATCTCTTTGTCCGCCGCGATCAATTCAGTTGATTACTGAGCCGAATCACTTGGAGCCGCCGGATCCAAACCCTCGCTCATCTTAGCTTTTAGTCGCGCCAGTTCCTCATCGACCTTTTCGTCATTCTGCAGCTCAGAGATTTCATCCGATAATGACTTCTGACCCAGATCATAAGCTTCCACTTCGCCTTCAAGGTCATCAATACGGCGCTCATAGCGGTCGAATCGACTCATCGCCTCATCAATATTGACATCATGGATCTGACGTTTCACACCCATACGACTCTGCGCTGTTCTGCCTCGAACAATCAGGGCTTTCTGCCTCGCCTTGGCATCAGCCAATTTTTGCTGAAGCAGGGCAATATCGTCAGAGAGCTTCGCCAGATTATGGTCAATCACTTCGAGGTCCGATTCAACCGTCGCACAGGCTTCTTCAGCATTCTGCTTTTCTTTGAGAGCAGCGCGGGCCAGGTCTTCCCTACCTTTTTCAAGGGCTATCTCGGCCTTGCTCTCCCAATCACCGGCTTCACCAGCCAGGCGATCCACCTTACGATTCAACTCTTTTTTGTCCGCAATCAACTTAGCCGATTGGGTCCGAACCTCAACGAGGGTTTCTTCCATTTCCTGAATAATCAAGCGGACCATTTTCTCCGGATCTTCCGCTTTATCCAGTATCGAGTTGATATTTGAATTGATAATGTCAGTAAATCTAGAAAATATACCCATAGTTGCATGACCTCTTTCAGTTAATACTCGGATGACATTGCCTGATTAAAAACACATTCCGTGCCAACTCTACAAAAAATCATTATCCCATTGTTTTATATAGACTTTTTTCGCATTCTCGTACGATAACCCGTTCAATCAGAAAATATTCTTGGTGAAATACACCAACTATTAGTGAAAGAATCCGCTTCCATGAACGCACCCGCCCATTCTGACCGCCTGCTAGGCGAATCACCGGCATTTCTCGAAGTCCTTGACCATGTGTCACAGGTAGCCCCGTTGTCCAAACACGTTCTGATCGTGGGAGAACTCGGTACCGGCAAGGAACTCATCGCCGCCCGACTGCATTATCTTTCGGGTCGCTGGGACCAGGAATACCTGAAAATGAACTGTGCCGCGATCAGCGAGACCCTGCTGGAGACGGAGCTATTCGGTCACGAAGCCGGTGCCTTCACTGGCGCGGCAAAGATGCATCGCGGCCGTTTTGAACGCGCCGATAACGGCTCGCTATTCCTCGATGAACTGGCAACAACATCGCCACTGGTCCAGGAAAAACTCCTGCGTATTATCGAATACGGTGAATTCGAGAGGGTCGGGGGGTCGCGAACCCTGACAACGGACGTCCGGCTGATTGCTGCTACCAACGAAGACCTGCCAGGCCTTGCCGCAGCAGGAAAATT
>CAXPUI010000448.1:0-5691 GCA_964220205.1 Candidatus Allofontibacter communis
ACATGTAGCTACAATCTTTCCCTACACGACGCTCTTCCGATCTAAATTGAGCAAGGCAAAGTCTCGGCGCACTGTGGAGAGGCCGCGGTTCAGTACTTCGAATGTGCTGTTAACTATTGTCTGGCCAACCGGGCTGAGGGGGTTGTCACCTGTCCGATAAACAAGGAGGCCGTGCATCTGGCTGGTTATCATGGTGACATAGGTCATCAGGAGATACTCGCTCGCATGACCGGCGCTGAACTGACCGCGACGATGCTGATGACCCAAGGCCTGAAAGTCGAGCACCTTTCGACCCATAAGTCGCTGGCTCAGGCAGTCGCGTATGTCACACGAGATGTCATTGTCGATAAGCTGCAGCTGACTCATGCAAGCCTGGAATCCTGGGGGATCAGTCAACCGCGGATTGGCGTTGCCGCCCTGAATCCTCACGGTGGTGAAGGCGGTATGCTGGGAGATGAGGAGATCAGCCAGATAAAACCTGCAGTAGAAGACTGCCAGTCTCAAGGATTGGACATTACGGGGCCCTACCCGGCGGATTCGATCTTCTATCGAGCGATCGGTGGAGAATTTGATGCAGTGCTCGCTCTTTACCATGATCAGGGGCACATCGCGATTAAAGTGCACGACTTTGCTCACAGTGTGACCGCAACCATGGGTATTCCATTTGTTCGAACATCGGTGGACCATGGCACTGCCTTTGATATTGCTGGCAAAAATCTGGCTGATGCCAATGGGCTTGTGCATGCTCTTGATGCGGCAAAAATGATGTTAAATCAGAAACTTGTATAGGTTAATTAATTTTGATTGTTAATATTTATGCAGATAATCACGTGATAGGTTTGAGCGCTGAGAGGGACGCCACACAATGAGTCGCTGGCAAAACTGGTCTGGTCGGCAGGTGAGTTCGCCCAGTGAACTGCACTTCGCTCGGAGTCGGGAGGATGTGCAGGCCGTGGTATCTCATTCGGCTGCTGCAGGCCTGAAAATTCGAGCGGCAGGAGCGGGGCACTCTCACTCTCCCATCGTTGATTCCGATGGTGTGATTATCGATTGTAGCGGTTTATCAGGGCTGCTGGCGGTGGACACAAGCGCCCAGCGTGCCTGGATGAGAGCTGGATCCCCGGTATACGCCCTGGGAGCCCAGTTGCATGAACACGGGTTAGCGCTGAAGAACCAGGGGGACATTGATCGCCAGTTTCTCGCAGGCGCCATATCGACGGGAACTCATGGTACTGGGAAAGACCTGCAGAATCTCTCTGCAGGAGTGACCGCTTTAGAACTGGTGCTGGCTGATGGTGAATGTGTTCAGTGTGATTCGAACCGCGAAACCGAGCTTTTCCAGGTTGCTCGGTTAGGCATGGGGTCTGTGGGTTTGATTACCGCGATAGAGATGCAACTGGGGCCATCTCAAGTCCTGAAAGAGCAAAGCTGGCAGGCCAGTCTTGAGGAGATTACTGACCGGATTCCGGATCTTTGCGATGCTCATGAACGGTTTGAGTTCTTCTGGTATCCCCAGTCCAACGAGGCAACGGTTAAAACGATTGACCCGGTTAATGCCGAACCCCAATACCCTATTGCTTCGGAGGGGCGGCGGCAGGGTTATAGCTTCGAGGTGCTTCCAAGCCATCGACCACATCGTCACACCGAGATGGAATATAGCGTCCCTGCTGAATACGGACCGGAGTGTCTTCAGGCCATTGCCCGATTGTTACGAGAGAAGTTCCCGGATATCGTCTGGCCAGTTGAATATCGGACAGTCGCAGCGGACGATGTCTGGCTGTCCATGGCCTGCGGGCGGTCGACTGTTACCATCTCTGTTCACCAGGACATTCGAGAACCTGATGAGCCCTATTACCGGGCCTGTGAAGAAGTCTTTCGGCAGTATGATGGACGGCCGCACTGGGGCAAAGTGAACTATCTGGGCGGAGAGGACTTCGCCGGCAGTTACGACCGCTGGGATGACTGGTGGCGGGTGCGAGATCTGGTCGATCCGAAGATGGTTTTTCTTAACCCCTGGGCAGAGTCTATTCGGCCTTGATTCGCGCCCTGAATCTGACCAAATAGGAGTCGGCAAGCGGCGTAAGCTTTTGTTAAGATGTTTGACTCTTTTGAAATATCCCAATGAGGAGTTTGGCGATGCCGCTGGTGTTGAACGAAGACCAAAATATGTTGAAGGACTCTGCCAAGAGTTTCTGTGCCGACAATACGCCTATCTCGCAGTTACGCCAGTTGCGTGACAGCAAGGATGAAAATGGTTTTGATAAGGACACCTGGCGCCAGATGGTCGAACTCGGTTGGACGGGTATAACCGTACCAGAGGAGTTTGGCGGTCTGGGTTTCGGTTACATGGGGCTGGGAGTTGTCATGGAGGAGTGTGGTCGAACACTGACGGCGTCACCCCTGTTTGCAACCGCAGTGCTTGGGACGAGCGCGATTCTTCATGGCGGCAGTCAGGAGCAGAAAAGTGAACTGCTGGGCCAGGTTGTAGCGGGTGATCTACTGCTTGCTCTCGCTCTGGAAGAATCACCGCATCACAATCCCCATAGTGTTAACACCAAAGCAGAGACTAGCGGGACTGGTTGCAAGGTAACGGGTAGTAAGAAATTTGTGCTTGATGGTCATGTTGCGGACAAGCTCATCGTTGTTGCCCGCTCAGCAGGTGAGGCCGGTGACCGTGATGGTCTAACGCTGGTCCTGGTAGACAGGGAGGCCGATGGTGTTTCTGTCACACGGACTATCATGGCGGATAGTCGTAATGCGGCGAATATAGAATTCAATAACGCTGAAGGTGTCCTTCTTGGCGAAGCAGGTAGTGGTGCTGACATACTGGATCGCGTGCTGGATGCAGGCCGTATTCTTCTTGCAGCGGAAATGCTGGGTGGGATTCAGGAGTGCTTTGAGCGTACAGTCGAATATCTCAAGACCCGGGAGCAGTTCGGTGTGCCTATTGGCTCCTTCCAGGCCTTGAAGCATCGTGCGGCGGAAATGTTCTGCGAGGTTGAGCTATCCAAGTCCGTTGTTCTCGAAGCGCTATCTGCGCTGGACGATGACTCAGAACAGATAGCAGAGTTGGCCAGCCTGGCGAAAGCCCGTCTGAACGATACCTATAACCTGGTCAGCAGTGAAGGCATTCAGATGCATGGCGGTATTGGCATGACTGATGAATATGAAATCGGTTTCTTCTTGAAGCGATCCAGGGTTTGTGAACACACGCTGGGCGGTTCCGCTTTCCATCGCGATCGGTACGGTGTGCTCCAGGGATATTAGGAGTCAGGGGAGGGCTACCTAAAGCACTCCCCGTCAGAAGAATTCTCAACGCCCGGAAGAGCGCACAAGTGCGCGACAGGGTGGATTATATCTGCCGAAGTCTGCCGGGCTGGTTCATGCTGCAATTAAAGAAGTCGCACAGGATAGGCCTAAAGGTATCCATATCGACGAGAAAAGCGTCATGGCCCTGTATCGAATCAAGGGCATGAAAATCGACGCTTCGGTGGCCATTGCGAAGGCCATCAGCAATGCGTCGCTGATGATCAATTGGAAACAGCAGGTCTGAATTAACGCCGATAATCAACGCGCGTTTGGCCCCTGCCTGCCGCAGGCCGTGTTGCACAGAGCCCCCGTGGTCAGCAACGTCGAAAATGTCCATGGCCCTGGACAGATACAAATAGCAGTTGGCGTCAAAGGTGCCAACAAATTTTCCGGCGTGTGCTTCAAGATAGGATTCTATTTCGAAATCAAGATCGAACGTCGCGCCTGTCTGTCTTTCCTCCGGGATGAGTTCCCTGCCAAATCGCTGTTCGAATTCAGCAGCACTCCGGTAAGTCAGCATGCCGAGCTTCCGGGCAAGACGCATACCGACTGCAGGCTCTTCCTCCGGATGGTAATCGCCGTTATGCCAGGCAGGATCACTGCGGATTATTTCGCGTTGCAGCGATCTAAGCGCAATGGCAAAAGGCTCGGCCCTCGCTGAACCGGAGATGGAAACCAGCCCCTCCGCCATTTCGGGAAACAAGATAGAGTACGCAAGGGCGGTCATCCCTCCCATCGACGCACCGACAACAGCATGAAGTTTCTCCAGTTTGAGGCCCTTGATGACCTCATGACCCGCGCTGGCGATGTCCTCAATGGTCAGCACGGGAAAATTGAGGCCATAAATCTCGCCAGTATCTGGATTCAAGCTGGCGGCGCCGGTGGACCCGAAACAACTTCCCAATGAATTGACACAGACGACGAAGTACTTCGTCGTATCGATCGGTTTACCATCCCCGACCATTTGCTCCCACCAGCCGGTGGAGGGATCGGCCTCGGAGGATGCAGCATGGGCGGACGGAGAGAGACCAGTGAACAGCAGAATACCGTTATCACGCTGGAAATTGAGTTTTCCCCAGGTTTCGTAGGCAATAACCGGACGGGTCAGATGTCCGTTTCGCATGCGGAATGTGCCGTCTATCTGGTGGAATTTTCTGGCTGACGTCATCTCTAGCTGTCTTTGCGTTGGCTGGCTATCTTGCTCAGGGGGGTTATTTTGCTGATATCAGGGACAGTCTTCCAGTACTATTATGTCGCTTTATGGGATGCTGTATGGAGAGTTTCCCGCTATTCAGAATGCTGGAACTGAGGATGGTTGATGGAAATCGTAACTCTGAGGCTGTTTATTACCCTGGCTCGCCATCTTCACTTCGGCAAGACGAGCGACTTGATGCACATGTCGCCATCCGCCGTCAGTCGAGCGCTTCAGCGTCTGGAAGACCAACTTGGTCACAGGTTGCTCACTCGTGACAATCGCTCTGCCGAGTTGACAGCGGCGGGGAGGATTTTCCTGGAGTACGCCCTCGACAGCGTTAAACGATGGGAAGCCCTGGAGCAGGAGCTGCAGGACCAGTCAAGCGTCCTGCAGGGCCAGTTATCGATGTTTGCCTCCGTTACAGCCAGTCAGAGCATTCTGCCAAGGGTGCTGGCCGGTTTCCGCCAACAGTACCCGGACATCCATATCCAGCTTGAGACAGGCTATGCGGTCAATGCATTGTCAAAACTCAAAGAGGGTATCGATGTGGTTGTCGCAGCGCTATCTGATGATGAGGATGACTACCTGCTGAAACGGATTAGTACTACTATACCGATCCGGTCTGTCGTGCCTGCAGGAGGGGAGTATCACCACCGATTGATTCGCGATCAGGTGGACTGGTCTTCCATTCCCCTGGTGTTGCCATCCACGGGGCCGGTCAGGAGCAGCGTCGATGCCTGGCTTAAAGAAAACAAGGTGTCACCGAATGTATACGCGGAAGTCCCGGGGAACGAGGCAATCCTTTCTCTGGTTGCGCTTGGTTGCGGGGTTGGTTTTGTGCCAGAGCTTGTCGTTGCAGGCAGTCCGTTGGCGAGCCAGGTGAGCATGGTTGAAGTGGGGCCTGAGTTACAGGACTTTCATGTAGGGTTCTGCACGCTGCGTAAAAATTATGAGGTGTCCTCGATTGTTCGGGCGTTCTGGGCGGCTATCTAAGCGCTTTGGGAAGTTTTCATAGTTGCTTTCATGACGGCGTCGGTTCATTGTCATGTTTGCATATTGTTATTTTTGCATAAGGCAGGAGTGAGATTTTGGGAAAGAGGAAATGAAACTTCGACAGGTCGCACTGGTTGCGGAGAACCTGGCAGAGGTCCGGCAGCAGTTTTTTCAACTGCTTGGACTGGCGAATG
>CAXPUI010000449.1:0-2789 GCA_964220205.1 Candidatus Allofontibacter communis
TGGGAAAGATTGGGGGATGCAGTAACAAATCGATGATGCTTGCCAAATTCCTGCAAATGCAGGTTGTTGCCGGGGAAAATTTTTCCCAGGGTATTTTTATGCAGCTTGCCGAAATGATAGGTCTCACCGAAGGTATCGTTAGCCAGCTTCCAGTTGAGATCCATGGTGATGGTCTTATCACCACCGTGTACCAGATCGCCCAGCCTATAGGAGGCCAGTTCATCAGACAGTTCAGCACCCAGTAGCGCATCGAGATCCAGAGCCCCATCCGGTTGCGGGTGCACCCACAATAAACCGTCACGTTCAATAGCCGGCAGACTGATCAGTCCATGACAACTTTTATCAAAATCTCCAAAGTGACTCTCATCCGGGATCGCCATGAGATCACCAGTGTTCGCGTAGCTCCAGTTGTGGAATGGGCAGGTCAAGACATTCCTTCTGCCTCGCGGTTGCTCGCTGACACGAACACCCCGATGCCTGCAGGCGTTAAGAAAGGCATTGAAGTGGCCTGCCTTATCGCGGGTCGCCAGTAAAGGAGTGCCGAAATCATCCATGGTCATGAAGCTACCGGGTTCAGGCAGATCGGAGGAAAGCCCGATCAGCTGCGGATGATGACGAAAAAACTGATCCCATTCCTTCGCGGCGATATCCTTGCAGACATAAGCCGATGTCGGCATGCGATACTGCACACCAGCATCAATATTCCTGCCTGTATCCACCTGCTGCATCAACTCCTTGAGAATCGCGACTTGCTGCTCCTGCTTCATTGACGTTCCTTAAAGTTAACCTTCCCTTATCATAACCACATCCCGGCCAGCATGGCGATACTGCCAATCTCTCTGTTGAATCTACTTCAATAATACCAGCCAGTGAGGGATGAAAGAGAAGCTATGGCCTAAATCGACCCGCTAAGGCCCATTCATGGAAATCTATCCTGTGGGGCTCCGTGTCCTGGACGTCCTACATTGATCAGCTTGTCCTGGGGAGCTTTCGCCAGTACTCGTTCAGATCTCGTTTTACTCCAGGTCCCAGCACATAGAGTGCGGCGACGTTAGCCAGCGCCATGGCGAATATCATCGCGTCGGAGAAATCGAGCACAGCTGTCAGCTGCGTCGTGCAACCAATGACGATAAAGCTGCAAAAGATCATATTGAAGGTCATTCTGGCTGCTTTGCCTGGTCCAAAGACGTAGATAAAGCCTTCCAGGCCGTAATAGGACCACGAGATCATTGTCGAGTAAGCGAACAGCATGATGACAACAGCCAGGACATAGGGGAACCAGGGGATAACGCTGGCGAAAGCACTGGAGGTGAGTTCAACACCACTGATGGTGCCGTCATTCACCATCGTTGGTTCGAAAACGGTGACCGTAATCACAAGCGCTGTGATCGTGCAGACAACAACGGTGTCGATAAATGGTTCAAGCATGGCAACAAAGCCCTGGGTCAAGGGTTCATTGGTTCTGACGGTGGCGTGCGCTACCGAGGAGGAACCGATACCTGCTTCGTTGGAAAATGCCGCTCGCCTGAAACCAAGTACCAGCACCGCAATAACACCTCCAGTAACACCCTCGGGGCTGAAGGCTTGTGTGACAATGGCGGTAACGGCATAGGGCAATTTTTCATAGTTAACGCCGATCACGATAAATGATGCTGTAACATAAATCAGGGACATAAAAGGCACCAGCTTTGACGTGACCCGGGCGATGCTTTTGATGCCACCAATAATCACGACCCCCGTGAGCACAGCCAGCAATAAACCAAACAACCATCCACGCTCCGCAAACGGACTGACATCACCACCAGACACGTTGACGAACTGCACATAAGCTTGATTCGCCTGAAACATGCATCCGGCGCCGAGAGAACCCAACATAATGCAGATAGCGTAATACCATGCCATTGCCTTCCCAGTTCTCGGCATACTGAGTTCGGAAAACCCTTTGTCGATGTAGAACATCGGACCACCTGAGATAGAACCATCCGGATTGATCTGTCGATACTTCACGCCGAGTGTGCATTCAACAAACTTGGAAGCCATACCGAGGAAACCGGCGACTATCAGCCAGAAGGTGGCACCAGGCCCGCCGATAGAGATCGCCACCGCCACGTGAACAACGTTACCCACCCCCACGGTGCCTGAAACCGCAGTCGCCAGTGCCTGAAAATGCGTGACTTCGCCCGGACCCTTCTCACCGTAATCAAACTTGCCTGAAACGATTTTGATGGCATGAGTAAATCCGCGGATGTTGATAAACCGGAAGTAGAGGGTAAAGAAGGTGGCACCCACAATCAGCCAGGCAACAATCAGTGGCAGATCTGTGCCGTCGATACTGATCGAGTAGAAGACGAAGTTGACCATGGACGTAGCGATGGGTTCGAAAGCGTCGTTAATCGCCTGATCAATGCCATCGTTCACTTGAATCTTCCCCTGGTGTCGGTCTCGCCAGTTCTCCCGCCAGACGTTTGTTCAGATCAATGATTGGCGGAGCCCTTCTGGGATCATGACACAGTATTGATCATTCTGTGCAGTCATTCACCGTGCAGTCAGTCGCTGATGGTTAATGCCTGCTGGAAGACTCAGCCTGCTCAGTATCTGTCTGGAGGCCGGACAAGGATGACTCGTGTGTTATCTTTGTGCCCGAAAGGGAGAGTTTTTATGAAACTTCGCGACTTGTTGTTAACAGTTCTAGCAGTTTTGTTGATCGGCTGCGACAAGGATGTCCCTGAATCTAAAAGCACCCCAGAGGCTACGGTCTATACAGCGTCAACCATCCTGACAATGAACAC
>CAXPUI010000450.1:0-7495 GCA_964220205.1 Candidatus Allofontibacter communis
CGTGAAATCAGGAACATCCTGGCGCTCGATAAACAACGCAGGGGTAATCGCGGATCGCACCGCTATTCATTCGGGAGCGCGAGTAAAACCGGCCAGCTGCTGCATCACGCAGAATGGGCGATGCTCGTCGACTTGCCCACCGTGACCCCCATCATCACTGCAATCTGGGGAGCGCCGACTTATCTGTGCAATGGTGGCGCAGGGGACTTCTGCCTCCCTGGTACGACAGAATACCAACGGCTGCATTCTGATATGGCAGATCGGATCATGCGAGGTGACTACGTGTTTGGTTCTTTCCATGACCATCGTGGCACGCTGACCTACCGTGATCTGCCGGTTCCGAGAATTGTCTGCAACTTCCTGACCGTAGACTTCACGAGTATCAATGGTCCAATTCGGCAGATTCCCGGTACCCAGTATTCTCATGAAGCACTGCCTACGTTGAGAGAAGAGCCTGAATGGATGAAGTTGTCTACCGTCTGCCCTGCACCGGCGGGGACGGTGCTGATTCGTGACATCAGGGCCTGGCACGGTGGGACACCCAACCTCTCTCGCGAAGTCAGGCCCATTCCAAATGTGGAATATTGGGCGCCCTGGTATCGAGAAAATCTAAGGCCCTCTATGCCGCGGCAGATATATGATGATTTGTCCGATCACGGTAAACAGCTTTGCCAATTCATTGTGACGGACGAGGAACTTGATACAGGTTTTCGAGATGACCTCGGGACGACGCCGAGACTGATGCGTCCTCAGAACCAGGAGAAAAAGGGATAGGGGCAGCTTTGCATCCGCAATCACGCTGCCGCTTCAGCCCCTGGGATTAGGATTGTCCTTCAGCGGCGATACGATCTGCATCCGTCTGGTATTGTGGTTCGAGTGTTCTTGGGCTGCGGTGATCGAGCTTGCCCCGTTCACGTTCGGTGATCATCGCCCAGCCATCGAGCCATTCCAGGTCGAGTGACTGGATAGCCGGCTGTTGAATGTCCTCGAAGCCCTTTATCGCAGTTCGAATGACACCCAGTTGATCTGACTTGTCCTGGAAGCGGCCCGATTCGAACCCCAGTGGGTAGTTAACAAACCTGGCGCGAGGTGGTTGTCCACTGTCGAGAATATCCAGCGCAGAGCCGATAATAAGCGTGGGCAGACCCTTTGCTTCGAAGTGACGTGCGATCAGACACACGGTCTGATGACACACGGGTCACAAAGGGACAAGTAGCAGGAGGTCCAGTTCCTCTTTGGTCACAGCTTCATCCAGGGCAGGGATGAGTTCCGTCATGACACGCTTTCGGGAATAAATCCCACCCATGCAGGAGAAATAGTTTTCGGCAAGATCGCCGATGAAACCTTCTTCCCTGAGTTGGGCGAGAGCCTCGATAGGAAAAACGGTGCAGGGATCCTGCCGAGCTTCGACCAGGTAGTTTTCCATGATATGGGCGAAGCGGAGGTCCGCGACCGGCGTTTGGCGCGGAATAGCGCGTATGCTGGTGTCGTCCTTGTAATAGTATGCGACCTGGCCGTGGACATAGGTGCCAGCTGTCGAGATCATCCCCAATCGGGATTGGCTCAGAGGTTTCTTAACGGGGGTGAACGGTGGCGGAGAGTCTGCCGCATACCAGTCATAGGGCTCGAAACCCAGTTTCGCGTAGTTCTCCCGCGTCTGGCGGATGTATTCTGTGGGTTCAGGACGCATGGTGACCATCCGGGTGATTTGGCCAGATCATACCACAGCCCTACAACCTCGTATGCTGCGCGTTGGCGGCTCCATAATCCCTTAGCCAAGCCCTGAAGCCAAAGAAGATAATGATGATGTAGATGCCGAACAGCAGAGCAGTAAAGTAGAGTTCCCGGTCCAGATACAGGTAGATGGACGCCGCATCGATGACCAGCCAGTAGATCCAGTTTTCGAGAATTTTTCTCGCGACCATGTAGGTCGTCAGGATGGCGCTCCATGTGGTAAATGAATCGAGGTAGGCCAAGCGCTGATTGGTTTCTGCAAGTAACTGAGCGCTGATCCATGTCGCTACAGCAATAAAGGTCAGGGCGAGCAGGTGATAGCGGACAGGCCAGGTTGACACGGGCAGGGATTGTTTGGCTGCGCTTCCGTGTCGCCACGACCACCAGCCATAGACTGCCATAACCAGGTAATAGACCTGCAGGCCTGATTCCATGAAGAGATCAACGCGCCAGAAAACAATCAAGAAAATAGCTGACGATAGAAAAGCAGCATACCAGCAGGTTATGTTCTGTCGAACCGCCAGGAGCAGGTAGGCGACCGCCAGGATGACCGCCCCCAGTTCTGGTATTGAGTTGCGCTGCAGTTCTGCCAGCGTTGCGTCGACGAGTTCGGTCATTGTCCCTTGATCGACAGGTCAAGCGTCAGGCCGAGGATGCGAGGTTCGCCGAACTGGTAGTAAGGCTCAGTGACGTAGAATTTTCGAGGATCATTGCCAAAACTGCCAAAAGCCCGGACGAAGTAGTCTTCATCGGTCAGGTTCCTCCCCCAGAGTGTGAGCCCCCAGCTTTCTGCTTGATAGGATAAAGACGCGTTGATCAGTGTGTGATCGTCGCTGCGAACCGCATGTCGGTCTGAGAAATAGAATTCATCCTTCGTCTCAGCAGAAAGGCTTGCGGACCACGGTCCCTTTTCCCAATGGGCACGAATGCTGTACATGTAGCCCGGCGCATGTGCCTGGTCCCGGCCAGAGAGGTCTTCCCCGAATTCATTGATGAAGTCATCGAAGACAGCGTCCAGCCAGCCGGCACTGAAGTCCAGTCCAAGCGCGTCGGTTACCGCCCATTTGGCATTAATTTCCAGTCCCCGATTGGTGCCTTCGGCAGCGTTGCCGAAGAAGTCGATGAACGCCGTCGTGTTATCGGGGCGAACGCGTACCAGTGAGCTTTTAACCTGCTGGTCCTGGCGGTCGTCGTAAAACAGTGCAATCTGGAGCGCGACCCTGTCGTCCATCAGCATTGATTTATAGCCAATTTCGTATTCGATCAGGTGTTCATCGCTAAATTCCCGTAGATCTGCATCGAGAGATCCGTCGGTGTTGAAACCGCCAGCCTTGTAGCCTCTGGCAATCGACAGGTAGGCCAAAGCATCGCCAGTCATTGAATATTCCAGGGCGATCTTCCCTCCCCATAGAGAGTCATCAGGTGAAAAACTGACATTGGCTGAGTCATTGTATCGCGTATCTCTTTCTTCAAACCGCAGCCCCGCGCTCAGCAGCAGCCGTTCATGCAGTTGGGTGTCAAGCTGTCCAAAGATCGCGAGCGTGTCATAGTCATAGTCGCTGGCAAAGGGGCCTGCGTATGTATAGATCCGTTCCAGGCTTTCATCAGACTGGAGCGCGTAGAATCCTACAATCCAGTCAGTGGAGTCCGCGAAGAGCCGACTTTCATCATTTGACAGTAATCTGATTTCCGCGCTCTTGGTCCGTCGTTCTCGGAGATAGTAGTCTGTTGAGGTGTAGCCCCAGGGATGAATACCGGTAAATGACCAGTCTTCGTCATAACCATAGTCGAGATCTGATTCGGCTCCGTTCAGGAGCAGTTCGACATTGAGACCACCAAGCATCCAAGTGCTCTTAACAGCGATATAGGTAGAGTCCTGGCGGTCGAATCCAGGCTCGTCCGACAGGGTGTGGCGAGTATTATCCAGAGAAAAAGCGTCGTAGCCGTTGTTGATGTCTATGTTGGCAAGCGTGAAGTCGACCTGCCAGTTGTCGGTGGCTTTCCAGGCTAGTTTCAATCTGACTGTCTGTTCGTCCCGGCCGTTGGTGTCATCGACCCCCAGGAAGTCATTCTCGATATAACCATCGCTCTCATGGCTCTCGACCGCCAGACGGGCCAGAAGCGTATCGCTGAGAGGCGTAGTGGCGATCAGCCCCAGGGTGGTTGTGCCGTACTCCGCGAAACCTGCCTTGAGTTTCAGTTGCCGGGTATCGTCTGGTGCGTTGGTGCTGATGTTAATCAGTCCGCCGAGTGCATTCGCTCCGTATCGGGTCCCTTGGGGTCCTCGTAGTACCTCAACCTGGGCGACGTCGAGCATGGTGGCGATGGTACCAGCGCCGCTGAAATCGACATCATCAATCAGTAAGCCGATGGAAGGGTTGATCGGATTAATGAACTGGCTGCGTTCGCCAATGCCGCGAATCTGAAAGAATCGGCCCCGATTACTGCCTGCCGCATAGTTTACGTTGGGAATGGCCTGAATAATGTCTTCGAAGTGTTGCGCTGCCCGGGCCTGAATCTCATCTTCGCTGATAACAGTCAGGCTGCTTGCCAGGTGCATTGTGGATGCCTGTCGAAGATCAGCCGTTACAATGACTTCCTCGATGGTTTTAGCGTGGCTGGCCGCTGCGCTGAACAACAGCAGCAGAATAAAGTACTTCATAAACGTCTCCTTTACATACAATGGAGACCCGGGAAACGCAACGTGATAGGGAGAGGCTTATCCTTTTCCTACGCCGGTATTATCCGGATCAGGTTCTTGGAGTTCCAACAGGAACTCCCCGGGGTTTGATCTCAGGCTTTCGCCACCCCCAAGGAACAGGCGGATTATAGCAGGTAAGTCAGGTTGCGTGTCCTGGTAATCTGGCCCCTGCGGTGGTTCTGGCGAACAGAAAAATACTCAGCAGCGTCAGGAAGGCAGCGAGGATGAAAGGTGCGCCTGGAAAGTAGAGCACAGAAGGGTTTTCCGTAAACAGACTGAAAGTGATGGTCATCATTGGCGGGCTGATAATGGACGTCAGGCTGACCATGCTGCCGATCGCACCCTGCAGTTCGCCTTGCTGATCTGCACCTATCTGCCCGGAAGCTATGCCACTCATCGCGGGGCTGGCGAGTGCGCCCAGTGCTCCGGGGATCAGAAAGAGATAAGCCAACAGGGTCGTCTCTGCGAAGGCATAGCCAACGAAGGCGATCAGGTTAAATCCGAGTCCCAGTAGGCCTGCTCGTCGTAACCCGAGTTTCGGTACGGCAATACGGATCAGGTATCCCTGCACAAAGACCATACAGATACCGACGAAACCCAGGGAGTAGCCGATTTCCCTTGGGCTCCAGCTGAACTTCTCGATGCCATAAAAGCTCCAGACTGCAGGCAGTACATGATGGCCCATGTTGTAGAGAAACATGACGCCGATGATGCCGAACACGACCTTGAACCGGCTCATCTGTTTCATGGCAGCCAAGGGATTAGCACGACGAATGTCGAATGGTCGACGATTCTCCTTCGCCAGTGATTCCGGTAGAAACAAGAGCCCGAGAACGAGATTGAAGAAGATCAGCGCGGCCGTTGCGAAAAACGGAACCCTGCTCCCTAACTCGCCCAGTAATCCACCCAGTACGGGCCCTATAACAAAACCCGCGCCGAAGGCGGCGCCGGTCAGGCCGAAATACTGGGCGCGTTCCTCGACCGGAACAGTATCTGCGATGTAGGCATTACAAGTGCTGAACGTAGCGGCACCAATGCCGGAAACTAGCCGACCGATAAACAGCAACAGGAGAGATCCGGCAAATCCCATGATGACGTAGTTGGCGCACAATGCCACCATAGAGAACATAAGCACGGGCTTTCTTCCGTAAGCATCCGAGAGATTGCCCAGTACCGGTGCAAAGAAGAACTGCATGCTCGCGTAAGCGAACATCAACCAGCCTCCGTAGATTGCTGCCTGGGCCAGGCCCTCCCCGGTAATTTCCATATAGAGACTGGGTAGCACGGGCATGAGAATGCCGAAACCGATCGAGTCAATCAGTGCGGTCAGGAAAATGAAGCTGAGAGCCAGCTGTCTTGGTGGCATTGCTGATTGTTGATTGCTGATTGCTGTTAGAGATTGCGGCTAAACAAGGCAAACAGGCGCTCGTAATGTCGCTCTGCCGCATCCTTGTCATACATACCCACTCGTTGTGGAAAGACAAAGCCGTGATGGGTGCCCGGGTACCATTCGATCCGATAGTTGGCACCACTTTCCTGCATATGAGCGTCCAGTGCTTCAATCATCTCGGGTGGTGCCCAGTCATCAGTTTCTGCGCAGCCGAAGTACATTTCGCCGCGGATCTTGTCGGCGTCCAGGTGTGGTGAGTCGGCGCTGTCGATGCATAACCTCACCCCATGAAAGGACGCTGAAGCTTTTACTCGGTCCGCGATTTGCGCCGCTACCGCAAATGCGAAGGGCCCGCTCATGCAATAGCCCGTGCAACCGACCGGTCCGTCGCTGGCGGCGCTTTGATTGGCGGCGTAGTCCAGCAGGGTCCGACAATCCTCGACGACCATGGCATTGCTGAGACTGTTCATGTGTTCGAACATGATCTCTCGACTTTCCGGTGTACCATCGATCACGAACTCCGGGGTGCGTCGATAATACAGATTGGGGAGCATGACGTAGAAGCCTGCTGTGCCGATGCGCCTTGCCATATCATGCAGTTCCTCGCGTTTTCCTGGTGCATCCATCAGGAACAGGATGACGGGGTATGGCCCGCCTTCTTCCGGATAAGTGATAAAGGTATTCATCGACCCGTCGGGGGTGATGATATCGAGCTCAGCTTCTTTCATGGTTGCTCCTTTGTTGATTTGAGGATTGAAAGCCCTTTGTTGGCATAGCGTGTTTTAGATTTGCTGGTTCCAGAAAGCCCATTGCGGCACTGGACCAGCATAAAGGGTTTTGTGCATCCTTAAAATGGCAACTGGGAGTCATGCAAGATCGTCATTTTTCGCGTAGGATTGCGTCTTTTTTATCATGGAGCAGCAGACGCCGGCCTGCTGGGAGAAATCGATTACAGAACGAGTGTTGCGCAGTGGCCTTCAGGTGGCAGGGGTCTTGGATGAGCTTCTGGAAAAAGATATTGCACCGGGAACGGGGGTTGATCCTGAGCACTTCTGGGCGGAACTTGCAGCAATTGCAGAAGACTTTGTGCCGAGGAACCGTGAGTTGCTGGCCCGGCGAGACCACTTGCAGGAACAAATTGATGCATGGCACCAGGAAAGAGTCGGTCAGGTAATTGATGAGGCCGAATACACCGGTTTTCTGCAGGAAATCGGCTACCTCGTTCCGGAGGGCCCTGATTTTGAAATCGAAACAGAAAATGTTGATGCGGAAATTGCGTTGACCGCGGGTCCCCAGCTGGTTGTGCCGGTCATGAATGCACGCTATGCCTTGAATGCGACAAACGCCCGATGGGGCAGCCTGTACGACGCACTATACGGTACCGATGTGATACCCGAGGGTCCTGGTGCCGAAAAAGGTGGGGCCTATAACCCGGGTCGTGGGGCCAAAGTTATCGAGTATGCGACAGGGTTCTTAAACGAGACCTATCCTTGAGCAGACTCTCGACACGACATGGTGAGCAGATACTGGATCGATAACGGCGAGCTGGTCTGCGAGACCGATACGGGACCGGTTGGGCTGGCAGACGAGAGCCAGTTCGTCGGTTATACGGGAGCTGAGGACAATCCTTCGGGTGTCTTGCTGAAACATAATGGTTTGCACATTGAAAT
>CAXPUI010000451.1:0-12282 GCA_964220205.1 Candidatus Allofontibacter communis
ACCGGTATAGAAACGTTCGAGGGAAAAGCCTTCCACAAGGGGGTGCGGGTCATCGTGAGCAATGGTGTGGGCGAATGTCTCGCCGCCCGCTGGAATTGCCTTGAAACCACCGGTACCCCAGCCACAGTTAAAGTAGAGACCGGAAACCGGAGTCTTGCCAAGGATGGGGGTGGTGTCAGGTGATATGTCAACAATTCCCGCCCACTGGCGCATCAGCTTCAGGCGACTCATCCAGGGGAAGAGTTCGACCATTGACCTGACGTTGTGTTCCATTGGAGGAATGGTGCCGCGTTGAGCGTAGCTGTTATGTACGTCGGCACCGCCGCCCAGGACGATTTCCCCCCGGTCGGACTGGCTGACATAAACATGAATGACCGCGGAAAGGACAATGCTGTTCAGGATCGGTTTGATGGGTTCCGATACCATGGCCTGCAAAGCCATGCTGGTAATCGGTAAACGGAAACCCGCCATATCGGCCAACTCGGTAGAGTGACCGGCGACCGCAACCCCGACGCGATCGGTCCTGATTCCACCCAGCGATGTCCTGACGCCCGTGATTCTGCCCCCGGTCATTTCAAAACCGGTGACCTCGCATTGCTGGATAATGTCAACGCCGTGGGAATCAGCAGCCCTTGCCAATCCCCAGACAAGTGCATCGTGGCGAACCATGGCGCCGCGGGGCTGGATAAAACCGCCAACAATCGGGTAAACAGGATTAGGGTTCAGACTCGGTTCGATACGATAGATGTCTTCAGGGGTCAGAACCTCGGAATCGACACCGTTGATACTGATGGCATTTGCCCAGCGGCGCTGGGTTTCCATCTCATGTCTGGAGTGTGCCAGGGACATGATGCCGCGTTGACTCAACATCAGGTTGAAGTTCAGGTCTCGTGTCAGACCTTCATACAGCTGTAATGATCTTTCATAAAAATCCGAACTTTCAGGATAGAAATAGTTGGAGCGGACAACCTGGGTGTTACGACCGGAGTTGCCTCCACCGATATAACCTTTTTCGATAACAGCGATATTGGTGATGCCATGATTTTTGGCGAGGTAATACGCCGTCGCAAGGCCGTGTCCACCCCCACCGATAATAACGACGTCATAGCTCGATTTGAGCGCAGGAGAGCGCCACGCCTTGTCCCAGTTTTTGTGTCCTGAAAGGGCATGTCGGGCGAGACTCAGAAATGAGTATTTATCGGCCAAGGTTGCTGTGTTTGCTACTCTGTAGGGGAATAGACGCAGCGCAGGCAGCTTACCCCCACCCCTGAGGTCAGCTTGTCCAAGATGCGTCTAAGTAAATATTATGCACTATCTGATTTTGCCCCTGCTTTTTATCGCAACCAATGCGCTGGCCCAGACCGCTTATGTCGGTGCGACACTGATTGACGGCAACGGTGGCGCGGCGATAGAGAACGGCACCCTTATTGTTGCGGGTGACCGCCTGACATATGTCGGGCCGACAGATGAAGCGCCACTGGACTCCGTTGCGGAACAGGTCGATGTCAGGGGTAAATTCATTACGCCTGGGTTTATCGATACCCATATTCACTTCATGGAGAGTGCCAGGATACACATGGATAAATCCGTGCAGACCCTGGACGGCAACCTGACCGAAGCAGACGATATCGCCTGGATGAAAGAGCGCTTGCCTTATACGTTGGAGCGTTATGTCTGCAGTGGTGTTACGACGGCGGTTTCACTGGGTGGACCTGTACACCTCGAGATGGCAGGACGGGCCACTGCCATGCAGATGGACCATGCACCTCGTGTGCTGCTGGCGGGTGGACCAATTGGCAACAGTGGGCTTGAGTGGATTTTTGACGGCAAACCGGCGGTGTTCGCTGCTGACACCGAGGATGATATGCGGGCGCTGGTCAGGGATTTTCACGAGAAAGGTTATGACGCCATCAAGCTTGGTTTCCTTGATGAATCGATGGGTGTGGAAACTGAATTCACCCCTAGCACGTTTGTACCGGTTCTGAAAGCAGCGGCTGATGAAGCTCATAATCTCGATATGCCAGTCCTGACTCACGTCATGACCGCAGAAGCCTTTGAAGCCATCGCCGATACAGATCTTGATGCTTTTGCCCACGTTACCTTTGATGTGCCAATCAGTGACGCCGCGGTCAACAAGGTTGTTGCAAAAGGTATCAAGGTTGCGCCGACGATTGCGGTCTTTCCAAAGATGATTGAAGTTTATGATCGCACGCTGGAGTTGTCAGATATTGAGAAAGCTTGTGGTGACCCGCAAGTTTTCACCACCTATTTTGATTACCCCGACGAGTCATGGCAGAACGCGCTTCGGTTCCAGATGCTGTCCGGTCTCTATTCCCTGATGATCGGGGGAGCGCAGGCCGCAATTGAGGACAGCGTGCAGAGGCTGCATGCAGCCGGGGCTGAATTCATTATCGGCTCAGATGCAGCGCATGTAGGAACTCCCCATGGTGTCGCGCTGCACATAGAAATGCAGATGCTTGAAGACGCCGGGTTGCCAGCGGCAACCTTGATAAAGGCAGCGACTAGAAACGCCGCGGAGGTGCTGGGTAAGCTCGACGAATTCGGTACGCTGACCGCCGGGAAGTCTGCAGACTTTCTGGTATTGGAAAAAGATCCACTCGAGACTATCCGTAATGCCCAGTATATCGAGACGGTGGTTGTAGCGGGTCGAGCGATTCTGCAGGCTGTGTTGCGGGTGTCGCCTGAAGATCACTAACAAATTGTTTTTCCAGCCTCATTCCGGGGCTGTAAAGGAGTCATAAAATGTTCAAATCAGAAGTTTCACGTCGACAGGTCCTGCAGGCGGCTGTTGCTGCCGGAGCTGCAACTATTATTCCTGCGGCCCAGGGTGCCAGGACAAAGCGCTGGCTACCGCCCAGTAGTCGGGCTCGGCGGAGGCTAATAGAAACAGCAGATTTTGGTCGGAAGAAGATGGTCAGTAGCCGCAAGGGCATCGCTGTTTGTACGCATCCGCTCGCGTCTCAAGCTGCTGCTGATATGTTGGAAATGGGTGGCAACGCCTGCGATGCAATTATGGCGGCCAGTCTGGCCCAGGCGGTAGTGGAACCGCATATGACAACACTTTCCGGTTGTCTTTCCATGCTTTACTACGATGCAGCCAGCGGTGAATACAGTTACGTTAACGGCATGATGGCGGCGCCCGCTAAACATCCGGCGCTGTCCGCACCGATTTCTGATCTTGTGCCGATGCTCGGTCAGACCCGGGATGCGACCATGGCCTGTATTCCTGGTTTCTGGGGTGGGTTTGAAGCCGGGCATGATCGTCATGGCAAACTGCCACGCGCGACCGTGATGGCACCGGCGATTCACTATGCGCGGGAAGGCTTCGAGATTCATCCATTCCTCTGGGGCGAAATGTTTATTGAATCAGCTGCTCTGGGTGCCGTTGATTTCAGTCGCGATATTTACTTCCAGGATCAGGCTCTGCTCAATTCGGGCGACATGCTCGTGCAAACTGAACTTGCCAACACACTGGAGCGCCTGGTGACAGAAGGCAGTGATCACTTCTACCGAGGCGAATTCGGGCGCAGATATGCGGCCGCGGTGCAAGCGGCGAACGGCTCCGTATCTGCGGAAGACATGGCAACTTATGAACCATTCTGGGATGAGCCGGCGCGCGGGACATATCGCGATTATGAAGTCATTGCTTCACCGTCACCGGATTTCGGAGGTGAAGCTCTGATCCAAATCATGAACATGGCAGAACTGCTGGATATTCAGAAGCTCGGTCCGGCGTTTGATTCGCCGGAAACAACGTTGAAACTGATGCAGATGGTTGGCCGGGTTTATACCGATGAAACTGGCGGCCGCATGGCGGGCACACCCGTCGACCGGGGTAAACTGTTGTCTAAAGAATATGCCGCTGAACGCTTCGGTAAGCTGTCCGGCAAACCGGCCAGTGTCTTTGATCTTATGGATGTTGTGCCGCCACCACCGCCGCCAGGGTCTAATCATGTCACGGTTGTAGACGGTGACGGCAATGTTGCAACTGTGCTGCATTCCGTCATGTCGATGCCTTTTACCACCCGGGTCTGGGTTGATGGTGTTTACGTCTGTGCGAGTGGTGTGCATTTTGGCTCCGGTCTGCCGGAGCCACGTGGCAGGGCGTTTGCGCGAATCTGTCCAAACATGTTTGCCAAAGACGGTAAGCCGGTCCTGGCGTCAGGTTCCCCAAGTGTTTCCCTGACCGAAAACATCGTCCAGAACTCCATCAACATGCTCGACTTTGACCTTGATATTGGCACCGCGGTGCACAAGCCAAGGTTTGGCGGCAACTCCATGGCCAACTTCAAGGCCCTGATGGTCGAGGCAGACATGGGTCAGGGAACCATTGATCACCTTCGCAAAGCAGGCGCAGAAATTGAGGTGGTAAACCCCTGGAACTGGACTCATGGATCCTTCGACGGTATTCGCATCGAAGGCGACGTCGCCACCGCCTGCGGCGACCCCCGCCGCACCGCCCAGGCCATCGCCGCCCGCTAATTAGGGGAGTGAGGAAGTGGATAAGGATAAGAAGAAGCTTGGGATGGATCGGGATATCACGCGGCGTGATTTCCTGAATGCCAGTGCTGTTGGAGTCGGGGCCGGTTTGTTGACTGCGGCCGCTCCGGGCCAGGTGATGGGAGCTCCCGCACCCCGGTGGAGTCGACCGGAAGTTGGAACGACCTGGTATGGTCCGGGGTGTATTGGGGATTACCGTGATTCCCATGGTCATACGCCTGATGTCATGACCAAGGCCCATGCCATTCGGGATGGCCAGTAGCCATGGAAGGTAAACGTGCCATGGCACAGTTGATGGAAGCCTGATCTTGAAGATTGGTGTCCTTGGCGGAACCGGTAACGTTGGCCAGTGCGTCGTACGTCACCTGTTGTCGTTCCCCGGGGATCAGGTCCAACAGGTCATACTGGTAAACAGGCGAGCCGCAAATGCGGGTGAAGTACCCGCTGATAGCTCACGTATTGTTGAGCACATCGTCGACATGTCTCCGGGGGTCGATGTTGAACCGCTGTTTGCTGAAGCTTTGGCGCAGGTTGACGTCCTGGTGTCGACGATTGGTCTGGGTTCCGGCAAGAGCAGTCTTGAAACATTTCGCTGGGTTGAAGTCGAGCTTGCAACGGCCTTTGCCACGGCCGGTAAACAAGTAAGTGCAAAAAAGGCCTTGTTGCTGACCAGTTCCGGCGCAGATATCGACTCAGAAAAATCCTGGCTCCTGTCCAGCGTTGCAGGTGGGCTGTTTTTTCACCTGAAAGGACAAGTTGAAAAGAACTTTTCGGATATTGGCTTCGAGCAGGTAATCCACATTTTTCGTCCTGCCGGGCTGCTTGGCACGCAACATGTCCCGGCTGTTCTTGATCACCTGATGCCTGCCGTTGACTGGCTCGCGCCAAAAACATGGCGCAGTATCCATATTGAAAAACTCGGATTCGCCATGGCGACAGTGGCGGTGAGGTCCGGTGATTCATCTGCGTCTGTGATCTACCAGGATGACGATTTGTTTGCGCTCACCCCTGGAAAGCGCTGGCAGAAAGATTAATTGAAAGGGAAGAATTTATGCCTGTAAGAACAGTGATTCTGGCGATGTTGTTTGTAGCTTTTGGCAGCACTGCGGAAGTGAAGCGCCCGAAGTACGACATTGACTTATCGAACCCCTACAGCACCGACCAGGTTGCCGCTTACGCGGGTGATCACCAGGCTGTTTACGAATACATCGATGCCAACCTGGATGTCCATCTAGCGCACCTGCAGCGTTGGATGCAGCAGCCATCAATCAGCGCGCAGAACGTCGGCATCCGGGAAATGGCCGAGCTGGTCCGTGATGACCTGAAAGCACTGGGTTTTCACGAGTCGGAAATCGTCGAGACAAAAGGGCACCCGGGAGTCTGGGGTTACTACGATGCCGGGGCTGACACCACGCTGATGGTCTACATGATGTATGACGTGCAGCCGGTGGAACCTGAGGACTGGCGTTCACCACCATTTGAGGCAAAGGTGGTTGAGACAGAACAGGGTGAAGCCATCATGGCGCGGGGAGCAACCAACCAGAAAGGTCCCCAGCGCGCCTTTTTGAATGCGTTAGCATCCATCCTGGCCGTTGAGGGCAACCTGCCGGTAAACATCATGATTACCGCGGAAGGTGAGGAAGAGCTGGGTTCGCCCAACTATCCACAGATTGTTGACCGATATGAGTCCCGCCTGAGAAAAGCCGACGGCGTGATCTTTCCCATGTCCGGGCAGAATATCGCCGGGCAGACGAGCCTGATGATGGGGGTAAAGGGCATCATCTACTGGGAACTCGAAGCACGGGGTGGTGCCTGGGGTGGGCCGACCCGGGCAGAGATCCATGGTTCCTACAAGGCAATTACGGATTCGCCGGTTTTACGTTTGCTGAAGGCCATCGATACCCTGGTCAGTGAGGATGGCAACACCATCCTGGTGCCCGGTTACTATGATGACGTCAGGCCGCCAACAGAAGAAGAACAGTCGCTGATTGCGGGATATATCCTCAAGCAGAACGAAGTCATCCTGAAGTACCTCATGGGTGTGCAGCGCTGGGTTGACGATATACAGGGTGTAGACGTCCTGCACGAACTGATCTACACGCCTACCATGAATATTGATGGCATCTGGGCCGGATATACCGGTGAAGGTGTCAAGACAATCCTGCCTCACCTGGCGACAGCCAAGATGGATTCCCGGCTGCCACTCGGTATGGATTCTGACCCGCAATTGGGCCTGATCCGAACGCACCTGGATGACAACGGTTTTGCAGATATCAAGATGACGGATAAGTCCCGCTACCCGGCATCCCAGACCTCTGTTCATTCGGACCTGGTTCAGGCAGTGATCTCCGTCTACAAGAAATACGGGTCCGACCCGACTGTTAACCCGCGCATTGCAGGCAGTGCACCTTTCTACCAGTTCACGGAAAGACTGAATCTGCCAATGATTCCCGTGGGTCTCGGCTTTGGCCAGGGAGCTCATGCTCCGAACGAAACCTACCTGGTGAAGCCGACAGGACCTATTGCAGGTCTGGCGGATATCGAAAAGTCCTATGTCGATATCCTCTATGCGCTTGCGGCACAGAACAAAAAATAGGTTAAAAACATGCAGAACTTACCATCCACAAGAACCGTAGAAGAAGTTGACGGCCAGGCAGGCGTTACTTTTCCTGATCCCTATCGCTGGTTGGAAGATGACAACAGTGACGAGGTGCGTACCTGGCAGCGAGAACAGGCAGCATTTGCTGCCGACTGGGTGCGCCAGTGGCCACATTTTGATGCGCTGAAAGACCGGGTAAAGCACTTCATGGAGCAGCGTTTTTCGAGTATGCCTAGCCGGGCGGGTGACAGCTGGTTCTGGAGTGACTGTGCAGATGGCCAGACCCAGGCAAGCGTCTACGTCGGTAGTGAAGCCTACGGTGACGGCCGATGCCTGTTCGACCCGGTTGCCGAAAACCCGGAGCAACCGCCTTTCCTGTCCTGGACTGCCCCGGCACCTGACGGTAAAACGATAGCAATCGGGGTCTGTGCCGATGGCAGCGAAGCCAACACCATCAGGTTGATTGATGTTGCCTCGGGTGAAACCCTGCCAGGTCCGGACCAGGTACTGCCTGATGCCTGGATGGGTGGCGTTGCCTGGCTACCCGACACATCCGGCTTTTTCTTCCAGGCCTTTACGAAGGATGTCGAAGCCAACGAGCGTGCCCTCTATTTCCATGATATGGCGACTGGTGAACAGACCGTGCAGGACATTGGCGAGGTTGTGCCTTATGAGTGGGTTCATGTCGGGTTATCGAAGGACCAGCAATACGCGATTGCCCACGTTCACCTGATGACGCCAAAACCACTTGCCATCAAGAAGCTGCCCGATGGGGAGTGGCAATCGTTTATCAATAATATCAGCGGATCCCTGACCGGATACATTGTCGGCAATGATTATGTAGGAATAACAGATATCGATGCTGATCGGGGTCGTGTTGTCAGCATTCCACTGGACAGTGCAACCGCCAACGACCCGTCAACCTGGAACACGCTGATTCCTGAAAGTGAGGCGACTATCCGGACCCTGACTCCCGTCGGCGACCACTTCTACGTTGCGGAGTTTGTTAACACCTATTCAAACATCCGCATATTTGATGCCAATGGCAATCACGTTGGCGAAGTGCCGTTACCGGAGAAGGGCGCGTTGCAGGAAATGCCATTCCCGCTCATGAATCTCGACGCGCGCGGCGGCGCCGGGGAGTTTGTTTTCGCCTTTTCTTCGCTGATTACTTCAGCCGGGATATACAGGCACAGTCCGGGTAACGATACAGTTGAGGCGCTGAAAGAACCGGCGGTACGACTTGAAGGTTGCGTGATCGATGACTATGAAGCGACTTCTGAGGATGGCGCCAGAATTCCCTACCATGTGGTCCACCAGGAAGGTGTAACGAGCGGGGCAAGCCTGTTGTACGCCTATGGCGGTTTCAATGCGCCCTGGCAGCCCGCGTTTCCCGGCGTGATGGCAACGGTCGTTGAATCAGGTGGCTTGTTTGTCCATATCCATCTTCGAGGTGGCGCTGAATTCGGCCGCAGCTGGTGGGAAGGTGGCCGCCGCAAGAACAAGCAGAACTGTTACAAGGATCTGTATGCAGTTGCCGAGGACCTGGCGGCACGGGACATCTCAAGCCATGATCGAATGGCGTTAACCGGTGGCTCCAATGGCGGCATGCTGTGTGGTATGGCTGTGACCCAGCGCCCGGACCTCTGGGCTGCGGTAGTGCCAAGGGTGCCTTTTCTGGATCTGATTGGTGGTTTGCGTACTCCTTACGGATATAACACCTGTGCCATCGAGTTTGGTGATCCGACTGACGCTGAAGAAGTCCAGAGGATGGCGCTGTTTTCCCCCTATAACCTGGTCGACAGCGACACGGCCTATCCACCTGTTTTTATCGATGCAGTCGATACTGATCCACGTTGTCCGCCATTTCATGCAAGGAAGTTTGGGGCGAGGCTGCAGGCTTCAGCCGGTAACGCGCCGATTCTGCTGCATATCTGGGAAAACGTAGGACACGGCTGGGCAACAGATGAGGCTATCGCCATCGAAGAACATACCGAGTACCTGTCTTTCATCATGCAGCACACCGGCCTTGATCCAGCCTGAGAGGAGTAAACAATGAAAGCACTTCAAGAGGAGTAAACAATGAAAGCACTTCAATATGTATTGAGCTTTCTTCTGCTGTTGACGGGTTTTACTGCAACAGCCGAAAACGAGCCCCGGAACTCACGCCTGATCCCCGGTGCCAACTATTCATCAACCCATGAGCCAGCCATCCTCATGCGCTCGAAACACTTCGACTACGATCACGAGATTCGAGTCAGTCTTCCTCCCGGGTATGGTGTTCAACCTGAACGAACCTACCCGGCATTGTGGCTGACTGACGGATCCATGGCCCATGACCTGACCGTCGGCATTGTCGATATGCTGACCCTGGGTGACCTGGCGCCTGAGATGATTATTGTCTCTGTGGGTGCACCCAATAACACGGGGATGGCAGGTTACGGTCGGCGCAACGTCGAGTTTGCACCACCCGGGGAGCGGTACCTTTATGACGGTCCCGGCGCCGAATTTCTGTATGCCGGTGCAGCAGCAGCAGGGGTTGATCTTGATGACACACCTCAGAAAGCTGATGAGTTTCTCTCCTTCTTCATTGACGAGGTTCGCCCCGCTTTGGAGAAGAAGTACCGGTTTAGCGGCGACCATGGGCTTGTCGGTCATTCCGGCGGTGGCATGTTCACCGGTTACGCCCTGTTTGCCAGACCATTGGCCTTCAACAAGTACCTGATTGGAAGCCCGAGCATCAACGCTTCAAACAGGAAGGTATTCAGCATGGAAGCGGAATATGCCGAGAACAACAAGGACTTTCCGGTTTCCGTATTCCTTGCCGCCGGAGGTGCCGAAATCAACAACACCATGATGGCCGCCTGGGAAATTGTCAGCGCGCCGGTATTGCTCGCCGAACGACTGCGGCTCAGGCAGTACCCGTCACTGAAACTCGAAGGTCGTGTCTACGATGGCAGGAATCATATCGACGTTCTGCCAATCCTGATTATGGATGGTGTTCATTCGTTGTGGGGTGATGATGTGGCGGGTGGCCCGAACGCCATCGCGAAATAGCGACTCGCCGTGCATCTCGTAGAGTTAAGCGCGGATCACCCGGGGTTTACGGACACAGCCTACCGTGAACGGCGTGATACAATCGCCTGGGCTGCGGAGCGAAGGCAGGAAGGCGGAACGCTTCAGGATGTCCACTATATTGATGCGGAGCATGCTCTCTGGAGCCAGGTCCGGAATGAACTTGATCCGCGTCATGCACAGGTTGCCTGCAGTGAGATTCTTGACGCCCAGCAGCTGATGCCGCTTCCTCAGGATCGAATTCCCCAGTTCGGCGAGCTCAACAGGCAACTGTCGGATGCTACGGCCTTTCGCCTGGAACCGGTTGCGGGCCTGATTCGTGCCAGGGAGTTCCTGTCGGGACTGGCCTACGGCGTGTTCCTTGCGACCCAGTACATTCGTCACCACAGCAAGCCGTTCTTTACCCCTGAACCTGATGTGGTTCACGAACTGATCGGGCATGCAGCAACGCTGGCTCATCCGGGCATTGCGTCCCTGTCCCGTGCATTCGGCGAAGCAGCGCTTGTTGTCGACGAAGAACGGATCGGTCAGCTTGAATGCCTTTACTGGTACACGCTTGAATATGGTCTTGTCCGTGAAGGTGGTGAAATCAGGATACTTGGCGCCGGGCTGCTCAGTTCTGTTGATGACTGTGATCAGTACCTGACCCGGCCTGAACTGCGTGAGTTTGATGTCGAAGCGATGGCAGGTACGCCCTACGACCCAACTGACTATCAGGCAGTGCTGTATGTCGCAGACAGTTTTGATCAGATTGAACAGCAGTGCAGGGACTGGTTTGCCGCCACAGGATGAATGGTATGCTCTCACGCTGGCAGAAGAATGAACGCCTGATGGAAGACCGTATTGTCTTCGGAAAATTTGTACTAAGGCCAGGGATGTAACCGATGCCTATGGATTCTCTCGAGGCCATCCAGGCCATGCTGGATGACTCACCTTTTATCAAGAACTGCGCGATGACGGTGACTGCTGTCGATAACGACGCCCAGTCACTGACCATCACCATGCCACTGAAACCTGAGTTTGAGCGAATTCCGGATTCAGGCCAGTTTCATGGTGGACCAATTGCCGCGTTGATAGATACCGCCGGATGTTTTGCACTTGTGGTACTCGTCGAAAGAGGTATCCCAACCATAAATTTCCGCACAGATTATCTTCGACCGGCTATTAATACAGACCTGCGCGCCGTCGCCACGGTTCGTAGGGCTGGCAGGACAGTCGGTGTCGCGGATGTTGACGTCTATGATAATGAAGACCGGCTGGTTGCGGTTGGCAGGGGTACGTTCGGTCTCTAGTTGCCCCCGGGTAGAGACAATGCGGTATCAAGTTTGAGTTCCCTGAGTGCGATATTGGATCGCACCTGGGAGACCTGGGGTAACCCAAACAGGAACTCCTCAAGGAAATGATCGAAGGCCTCGATGCTTTCCGTCACCACGCGAAGAATAAAATCAGCATCTCCTGTTGTTGCAAAACACTCGAGCACCTCGGGGCGTTCCTTGACTGCTGCCTCAAACGGGATGGTGCTCTCCTGGACATGCCTTGCCAGAGAGATGTGTACAAACGCGCAAAGATTCAACCCGAGTTTTGATCGGTCCAGAAGTGCAACATAACGATCAATGAACCCGCTGTCCTCAAGAGCCCGGACCCGTCGCCAGCAGGCGGCTGTCGATACACCAATCTGATCTGCCAATGCCTGGTTACTGATGCGACCATCCTGTTGCAGGGATTCAAGAATCCTGAGATCGATTCTATCCATAACTGATTGTACGAATCGTACTATTTACAAAGATTTGAGAAATTATATTTCATATAAATCAAAAAATAGAGGATATTAGAAACAATATTTCTCGATATTAGAGCTAAAGTTACAGGATATTTTTCACTGAAAAAGCAAATGAATATCCCACGAGAACTTTCTCTTGATGCCTACGAATTGCAGGACCGCTACTTGAGAGACCGCGGCCGCGTCTACATGACCGGCACCCAGGCGCTGGTCCGCCTGCCCATGATTCAGAAACAGGTAGACATGGAGGCTGGGCTCAATACAGCCGGGTTCGTATCCGGATACCGGGGTTCGCCGCTGGGTGGCT